>NZ_LDVA01000183.1:0-61240 GCF_050768715.1 Burkholderia sp. ZZQ-2
AAGGCCGAGGCCGCCGTCGTCGCGGCGGCGGACCTGCCGGCCGACGCGGCGGCGTCCGCGACCGAAAAGCGCGGGCTGCTGGCCATGGTGCGCTCGCTGATCGGCTCGCTGGTGTCGTTCATGGCGTCCGTCAACGGCGGCGCCGTGCCCGGATCGACCCTGCACGCCGACGCGTCCGGACGGCTGCCCAGCCCCTGGAGCGTCGCATGAGCGCCGCACGGCGCCGCCGCGCGCGCGGCTTCACGCTGATCGAGATGATGGTCGCGCTGACGCTGCTTGCGCTGCTCGCCACCGTCGCCTTGCCGCTGACCGATCTCGCCAGGCGCCGCGCCGACGAAACCGAGCTGCGCCGCGCGCTGGTCGTCATCCGGTCGGCGCTCGATGCCTACAAGGCGGCGGCCGGCGAAGGACGGATCGAGCACAGCGCCGACGCGAGCGGCTATCCGCCGGATCTGCGCACGCTGGTCGAGGGCGTCGAGGACAAGACGTCCCCGAACGGCACGCGGCTGTATTTCCTGCGCAAGATTCCCGCCGATCCGATGTGCGAATGCGACGGCAAGGCGCCCGACGAGATGTGGGAAACGCGCAGTTACGCGAGCGATCCGGCATCCTTTTCGTCGGGCGAGGACGTGTTCGACATCCGTTCCACCAACCGCAAGGAGGGCATCAATGGCGTCCCGTACAACCAATGGTAGACGTGCGCGTCGCACCGCCGGCTTCACGCTCGTCGAACTGCTCGTCGTCATGGCGATCATCGCAGCGCTGACCGCGTTCGTCGCGCCCGGCTATCTGAAGCAGGGCGACCGCGCGAAGGAAACCGTGCTGCGCCACAACCTGAATACGCTGCGCCAGTCGATCGACGATTATCGCGCCGACCACGGCCGCGACCCGGCCTCGCTCGAGGCGCTCGTCGAAAATCGCTACCTGCGTGAAGTGCCGCTCGACCCGGTGACGGGCAAGCGCAATTCGTGGCGCGCTCTGGCCGGCGACAGCGGCGGCGTGGCCGACATCAAGAGCGGTGCAAAGGGAAACGCGCTCGACGGAAGCAGCTATGAGACGTGGTAACCTGCGGCAACGCCCGCGCACCCAACGCGGCATCGCGTATCTCGGCGTGCTGATGCTCGTCGCGGCGCTCGGCCTCGGGATGACCGAGGCGACGCGCATCTGGAGCACCGTTCAGCAACGCGACCGCGAAGCCGAGCTGCTGTTCGTCGGCGACCAGTATCGCGCGGCGATCGAACGCTACTACGGCGCAGCGGGGCAAAACCGCTATCCCGAGTCGCTCGACGCGTTGCTGGAGGATCGGCGGACCTTGCCGACCCAGCGCCATTTGCGACGCCTGTATGCCGACCCGCTGACCGGGTCGACCCGATGGGGGCTCGTGAAGGCGCCGGACGGCGGCATCATGGGCGTGTTCAGCGAAGCGGCCGGCCGGCCGCTGAAACGCCAGGGGTTCCCGGTCCGCTACGAGTCGTTCGGCGACCGCGACACGTATGGCGAATGGATTTTCGTTTACCTGCCGCCGGCGCCCGGCGACGGTGCTGCAAACGCGGCCGGCACGTCGGCAACCGGAGCCGCACACTGAAAGCGGAAACAACATGATCGTTGCAATCCTGGAAGACATCGTGACGCAGGCGGGTGTCGTGGCCCGCTGGCTGGAGAAGGCCGGCTACGAAACCGAGGTCCGTCACGACGGCGAGAGCTTCGTCGAACTGGTGCGCTCGACGCGCGTCGACGTGCTGCTGCTCGACTGGGACGTACCCGGCATGTCGGGCATCGACGTGATGCGCTGGGCGCGCGATTCGTTCGCCGACGCGCTGCCGATCATCATGATGACGCAGCACGACGGCGAGGACGACATCGTGTTCGGCCTCAACAATGGCGCCGACGATTATCTCGTCAAGCCGCTGCGCGAACGCGAACTGATCGCGCGCGTGAGCGCCCAGGCGCGGAAGTACTATCCGGAAACGCAGCGGGCGAAGATCGTCGAGGTCGGGAAATTCGCGCTCGACACCGGTACGCACGTCGCCACCGTGGACGGCGCGCCCGTCGAACTGGCCCGGCGCGAGTTCGATCTCGCGCTGATGCTGTTCGAGAGTGTCGGCCGGATCGTGTCGAAGGACATGATGATCAAGCACGTATGGGGCGTCGTCGACCGGAAATACGACGCGACGCTGGCGACCTACGTGAGCAAGCTGCGCAGGAGTCTCGGGCTGCGGCCGAAGAACGGGCTCGTCATCACGACGATCTACAACTACGGGTATCGGCTCGAGCGGACCTGAGCCGTTCGCAGCCGAACGCGGCCCGCGCGGCCGCGACGGGCAGGCGCCGCGCGCGTTGAGAAATCCTTCATGAACTTTTACGTCGCGCGGCACGGTCAAGATAATTCTCATCTTTAAATCATGTCGATCAACCGATCGACACCCGATCAAGGATGTTGAATCATGTCTTCCGTTTCCCTGCCGCACGTGCGGCACCGATCACCGCAGGTCCGCCGATACGATCGGCTCTCCCGCGCGATGCACTGGATCTTCGCGGCCATCATTCTCTACACGATGGTTGCCGGCATCTCGCTTCACTTCATCACGCAACCGGCGATCTGGGGCTTCGTGTCGACGCTCAACATGTCGCTCGCGACCTGCCTGATCGCGCTGTTTCCGCTGCGGTATCTCTGGTCGTTCTTCCGCAAGGCGCCGCCGGATCTTCAGTCGATTCCGGAAAAGCAACGTGCGGTCGCGCACCTGGTGCATTCGCTGATCTATGCGCTCATCGCCGTGGTCCTCGTAAGCGGCTACCTGATGGTGCCCGAAGGGTACTGGCTGTTCTGGACGGTATTCGTGAAGACGCCGTTTTCGGCAGGGCCGGTGACGGAGCACTGGTTCGCCCTCCACAAGATCGCCTGCTACACGCTGGCGGCCCTGGTGGCGGCGCATGCCGGTGCCGCGCTCAAGCATCATTTCGTGTCGAAGAACGATGTGTTGAAGCGCATGCTGTGATCTCGCATTGTGTCGACATCCCTCCATCTCGCAGGGCGCGGCCCGCGAATCGAGCTGCCCTCACGGAAACGTGAACGTCAACTCGGCGGCGCCGCTACGGATGTATTGCGCGCGCAGCGGAATCGTCGCCATGTTGCCCAAGCGTTTCATCGGTTACTGCCCGGCACTCACCGGATCGCCACAGGCAATCCACTCGCCGGTCGATGCGTCGGTCATCACGAGGTTGAAGCCCTGCGCCACCGCGCGGGCTGCCGGCGCGGTCAACTACAACAGCGTCTTGTCCGCGTTCGGTTGTGCGGCCTTGTCGCGCAAGCCGGTGGTCGGCTTCGCGGAGGCCGCGCAATTGCCGAGCGAGATGCCGTTCGACAACACGTCGCCTTTGTCCGGAACGGTGACCGATCCGCCGATGCCGAGATTGCCTGCTCCCGTATGGCTGATCGGCAGCTTGCACGGATTCGGCGGCGTGGCGGTGGCCAGCACGTCGTCCGGATGAAATCACCGAATCCCCTGGAATAGAGGCGGTTTTAACGAAAAAGCCATCGTGTGAATGGGCGCTCGAGGTCCTGGCGTCGTCCCTCGACGCGGCGATCGCCGGCCCCCCTCCATGCAGCCCGACAGGAACGCAAAGGAAGGAAACCCCGCAGCCGCCCTATCGACGCAGCAGCGACAAGAACAAATTCATGCAAACCGCCGGTCCGGCATGCGATTGATCGGGAACGGCGAGTCACGTACAGTGTTCGCCTGTCTCCATTCCGGAACCGCCATGCCGATCGGATTTCAGAAGATGAACGCAAACGGCGACGACTTCGTCATCGTCGACCTGCGCGGTCAGGATCAGGAACACGTGCCGCGTATCGATCGCGACCTCGTGCGGCACATGGGCGACCGGCACCGCGGCATCGGCTTCAACCAGCTTGCCGTCGTGTCGGACTGCGACGACGCGGCGGCCCGCGTCGCGTTCTGGAACGCCGACGGCTCGCCGCTCGACACGTGCGGCAGCGCGACGCGCGGCGTCGCGCGGCAACTGATGCGGGAAACCGGCATGGCGTCGCTCGTGCTGCGGACCCGCCGCGGTTATCTCGTGTGTTCGCGGGAGACGAACGGCCTGATCACCGTCGAGATGGGCACGCCGCTCACCGGCTGGCGGGACGTGCCGGTCGCCGACGCACTCGACACCCTCGCGCTGCCGCTGCCCGGCGCGCCGGCCGCCTGCAACATGGGCAACCCGCATTGCACGTTCTTCGTCGACGATCTCCACACGATCGACGTCGCGGCGCTCGGCCCCGCCATCGAAACGCATCCGCTGTTTCCGCAGAAAACCAACGTGCATTTCGTTCAGGTCATCGATCGCACGCATGTTCGCCTGCGCATCTGGGAGCGCGGCGGCGGCGTGCCGCTCGGTTCGGGATCGTGTTCGTGCGGTGCGGTCGTCAACGGCATCCGGCGCGGGCTGCTCGACGATACGGTGCGGGTGACCTGCGACGGCGGCGACGTCACCGTTCGATGGGACGGCGCCGGCAGCGTGCTCCTGAGCGGGCCGGTTTCGTTCGGGTTCGACGGGGTGTGGGTGGACGAAGAGAAGCCGGCGATCTGATCGCCGGCATGTGCGGCATTCACGGCGTGTGGCGGCGCACCGCGCCGATTCGCGCGCGATGCGCAGCCGCATCGTCATCGATCGTCGGGGCAATTCGCCCGGAGCCATGATGCGAGGCCGAGCCCCCGCCGACTTGCGCCGACTCGCACGGCCATCGACGAACGGCGGTCGCCGGACCCGGCGCGGTGCGCGCCGGGCTGCGATACATCGAATCGACGATCAGTGCTTTTCGTCGACCTTCTTCGGCTTCGGCGGCGACGGCACCTTCGCGTACTGGAACGCCGGCGTCGCCTTCAGCGCTTCCTTCGTCGCGCCCGGCAGGTAGATGTTGCCCTTGCGCACGTCGAGCGACGCGATCGGCACCGCGACGTCGTGCGCGGCCACGCCGAGGAAGCCGCCGGCCGACACGATCGCCGCGGACACCGAGCCGTCCGGCGCGACGATCAGGTCGCGCACGGTGCCGACCTTCTGGTTGTCGTCGTTGTAGACGGCCTTGCCGAGCACGCTCTTCTTCACGCTCCAGCCTTCGAGCAGCGCCTGCGATTGCTCGACTGTGACGCTGATCGGCTGCGCACCCGCGATCTGCGCGTGCGCGCTGACGCTCGAGGCGAGGACGGTTGCTGCGATGAGGGTCTTGTAGAACTTCATGTGTATTGCACTCCGGTTCGGTTGTTGTTGATTCCGGGGGCGAAGCGAGGCAGGCGCAACGGCCGATCGGTGAGCACCCCGCGCTTCGTCGGTGGCGTGGCGGCCGGCCGCACCGCCACTGCGTGCGTGCATGACGGACCGGCATGGCCGGGCCGCAGCGTGCAACACGACGTTCATGGTAGCCGCATTCGACGGATCATGCGTTCGGGGTGCAACGTGGCAGGTGGGGCGATCCGGACCGAGATCAACGAACGCGCGGATATTCGATGCCGCGCGGCGGCGGCCTGTCGATCAAACCGTCCGGCTTTCCTCGATCAGCTTGCGGGATGCGAAAAGTTCGGCATCACTACGAATGCCGAGCTTGCGAAACGCCGATTGCTTCTGCGCGCTGATCGTCTTGGGGCTGCGGGAGAACTTCGACGCGATGTCGGATACGGACATGCCGGCGAGAAAGCAGCGCAGCACCTCGTGCTCGCGCGGGCTGAGGCGCAGCTCGGCAGACGATGCCGATTCGGGCGGCAGCGTGCCGTCGCCCGCCGCCTTCGTGTCGGCCATGCGCGGGTCGGGCGTCGCGCTCGATTCCATCCGGGCGGCCAGTTCGGCGCTGATGTACGAACGGCCGCCCGCGACGACACGGATGGCATGCGCAAGCTCGCCGAGATCCTCGCTCTTGCCGAAGAAGCCGAGCGCCCCCGCGCGCATCGTCATGTTGACGGTCGCCGGCGTATCGCTGCTCGATGTCATCAGGATCCGGCATTTCGGGAAGCGCGTATTGACGAGCTTGACGAGATTGAGGCCGTCGATCTCGCCGGGGCCGAGCGTATAGTCGAGCAGCACGACATCCGCGTGATTCGCTTCGAGCCAGCGAATCAGGTCGCGCGACTTCGCGAAACTCGCCGCCACTTCGATGCCGGTTTTCTCCGTCAGGTAACTGGCGATCCCGTGCTGGACGACGGCGTGGTCGTCCAGGATCACGACCCGGATCGGCTGGTGCTTTGGCCTCATTGCTAACCCTTTCTTTATTTCGGTACGACCGTAGCCGGCTGTGCGTTACTGCTTGTCGTCGCAAGCGGCCATCGATGTCATCGGTTATTGGAGTTAGCTTACCGGCTTTCCGGCTAATTTTTAACCCTGTCGGCTAAACGGGGCCGAGGCTTTTCGGCCTGGTCCCCCGCCGCAGGGCGGCGTTGCGCTTCCCTGGCGCGCGACCTATGATGGCGAGCCCGTTTTTCGGCGGCTCCCGGGTTCGTCGGGGCGACCGATGCGGACCCGGCCGCCGCGCGCCGCGATGGACGGGAACCACGACGCCGGAGCGGGCCGGCGCCGCCGCGGCCGCTCCGGTATCGCGGCCGGTTCGGTTGCAACCCGAACGATAACGCAAGCGAGGAAAGGACGTGAGCATGGTGAGTTTGAAGGGTTGCGCCGTCCTGATCGGCATGATGATCGGGTTGCTGCCGGTGCCCGGAGACGCGGCCGATGCGCCGCGGTTTACGGCGGAGGAAAAGGCCTGGATCGCCGCGCATCCGGTGGTGCGCACCCGCGTCGATTCGAGGTGGCGTCCGTTCGAATTTCGCGAAAACGGCAAGGTCGTCGGCGTGGTGCCGTCGTTTCTCGACGCCATCGCGCGGATCAGCGGGTTGCGCTTCGAGTATGTCGACGACGTCACTTGGCGCGACTCGATGGACGCATTGCGCTCCGGCCGGATCGACGTCGTTCCCGACGTGACCTGGCGCGGCGCGTCCGATGCACTTCAAATGCCTGGCCCCGGCACCGCCTCCGGTGCGACGGCGGGCGGCGGCGCCACATTGCTCCGCAGCGACCTCATCGTCAGCCGCCCCTATTTCGTCGGCACCGTTTTCGTCATTGCGTCCGAACGCCAGAACCTGTTCGTCGACTCCCGCAATCTCGCCGGCCGGCGTGTCGCGATCAAGGGCGGGGGCGCACTGGAAATCGCGATCCGCCACGGCGACATCCCCGTGACCCTGCTGACCTACGACGACGAACGCGACGCGCTCGAGGCCGTCTCCCACGGTGACGCGGACGTCGCCATCGGCCCCGACATGTCCATCCTGCCGCTGCTGCAGCGGCAATACCGCGACAAGCTGTTCGTAACGGGCGGCCTGCCGGACAGCCCGTATGCGCTCGCGATCGCCACGCGCCCCGACATGCCGGTGCTCGCCTCGATTCTCGACAAGTCGCTCGCGGCGATCCCGGCGCGCGACGCCGAGCACATCGCACGTCAATGGATCGAATCGGCCGACTATGGCAAGCCGTCGCTGCACTCGATCCTTTACTACCGGCGCTGGCAGGTCACCGCGGCCGGGGCCGGCCTGCTCGCGCTGGCCGCAATCGCATTCGTTTCCTGGCGCTCGCGCGTCGCGGCGGTGCGCAGCGAGCGCGACAAGGCAATGTTCTTCGCCTTCATCAGCCACGAGATCCGCACGCCGATGCATACGATCCTGTCGTCGCTGGAATTGCTGCAACGCTCGGCGCTGCCGCCGAAGCAGGCCGGTCGCGCGGACGCGGCGATGGCCGCATCGGAATCGCTGCTGACGCTGCTCGACGATATCCTCGAATACTCACGCCTCGAATCGCACAACGTGACGCTCGCGCCCGAGCCCACGCATGTCGAGCCCTGGGTGCGGCGCAGCGCCGACATGGTGCGCTGGCGAATCGACGAAAAGAAGCTGAGCCTGGCGCTCGAACTCGCGTGCCCGCCCGGGCTGTGCGTGCTGATCGACCCCGTGCGCACGCGGCAGATCGTGCTGAATCTGCTCGTCAATGCGATCAAGTTCACGTCGGCCGGTTCGGTTGCGCTGCGCGTCGACTATCTCGACGGCAAGCCGGACCATGCCGGCTCGCTCGTGATCGAGGTCCGCGATACCGGCATCGGCATTCCGCCCGAACGCCAGCGCCGCATCTTCGAGCCCTACCAGCGTGTCGAGCATACGGGTAACCGTCGCGTCGGCGGCAGCGGATTGGGACTGTCGATCTGTCGCGAACTGGTCGACCTGATGAAGGGCGTGATTACCGTCAGCAGCAGCCCCGACAAGGGCACCATCTTCACGGTGATCGTGCCGGCACGGCGCATCGCTCACATTCAGGCATCCGACACGACCGGGGCACAGAAGACGACGTCCGACCCGTCGCCGCCGGCGCACGGACTGGCGCCAGTCGAAGCCGACACGCGGCAGCCGGCCGGGAGCGGCCCGATGATTCTCGTCGTCGACGATCACGAAGCGGTTCAACATGCGATCGAACATCAACTCGACGCGCTCGCGTGCCGCTCGGCGGTTGCCTGCACCGGCGAGCAGGCCCTCGCGCAGTTCGAGCGCACGGCATTCGACATGGTGCTGCTCGATTGCGACCTGCCCGACATCGACGGCTATACGGTCGTGCGACGCATGCGCGACAGCGAACGCCTGCTAGAACGGGCGCGCACGCCCATCATCGCGATCTCGGCGTCGACCGGCGACGCGCATCGCGAGCGGTGCTTCGACAGCGGCATGGACGGCGTGCTGGGCAAGCCGCTGCGGCTCGATGCGCTGCGCCAGATGATCGACCTGTGGTGTCCGGCCGGCACGGCGAACGAAATCGCGCCACCGGCGCAGGACACGCGGTCGGCACAAGCCGATTTCCGGGCGATCTATCGGCAAAGCGTCGACGCGGATCTGGCGGTGCTCGGCGATGCGCTGTCAAATGACGATGTCGATCGCGCGCGTCATGCGTCGCACCGCATCAAGGGTGCCACGGCCGTTGCCGGCCATGCGGCGACGAGCGAACTGGCAGCCGAACTCGAGCGCCGGCTGCAGTTCGCATCCGGCCCCATGCCGCCAGGCATCCGGGCGCTCGGCGACGAACTGTTGCGCCTGCATCGCACCGACATGGCCGGATCGGACGCCCGCGGGCACGATTCGGGCAATGCCGAAACATAGATGGCCCGCGTGGCCGGAAACCCGGGCCCCGGCTGCCGGCGCGCGTCGCGGCCCTATGGCGCGGTCGACGCAACCGGTGCGCCATCCGCATCGGCCGGACACCACGTCGCGATCGCCTGCCGGAGCGTTTCGAGCCGCAGCGGCTTGCCCAGCACGCCGTCCATGCCGCTTTCCAGGCAACGCGCCTTGTGCGCATCGCCGGACTCCGCCGAAATCGCAATGATCGGAACATGCGTGGCCTTTCGCGCGGTTTCCTCCTGACGAATCATTCGCGCGAGTGCATAACCGTCGATGTCGGGCAGATTGCAATCGAGCAGCACCATGTCGATCCGGCCCTGCGCGAGATGCCGCAACGCATCGTCGCCCGCGCCGGCGACGATGCCGACACAGCCGAGCGCGTCGCATTGATCCTGCAGCGCGGCCCGCACGGCTTCGTGATCGTCGACGATCAGGACACGCGGTGCGCCGCGATGCACCGGCGCTGCCGCTGCGTCGGCCAGTGTCGGCGCCGCCGCGGCGGCCGGTGTCGACGGCACGCCGTCCACTGCCGTCGCCGGCAATTGCACCGTGAATACCGTTTCGACGTGCGGCGTGCTTTCGACCGCGATCGAGCCGTGCATCAACTCGACGAGTTCCCGGCAGATCGCGAGCCCGAGCCCGCTGCCGCCGATCCCCTGTTGCGGCGCACGATCGGCCTGCCAGTAGGTGTCGAAGACCCGCCCGAACCGTTCGGGCGCGATACCGATGCCGGTGTCGCGCACTTCGAGGTGCAACACGCCGTTGCGCCCGTGGCGGGCCGCCAGATAGCGGACGCGCAGCGTAACGGCGCCGGCCGCCGTGAAATTGATCGCATTGACGAGCAGATTCAGCGCAATCTGGCGCACGCGAACCGGATCGATCAGGACGTGCAACGACGGCGCCCCCGAAATCTCGAGCCTCAGCGCCAGCGCCTTTCGCTCCGCACGCCAGCGCACCATGTCGACGGTTTGATGAGCCCACGCCTCGAGCTCGGTCGTTTGCGGAGCCAGCGTCACCTTGCGCGATTCGAGGCGCGAATATTCGAGGATGTCGTCGAGCAGCGTCAGCAGCGTTTCGGACGCCGATGCGGCCGCCTCCACGCGGCCGGCCTGCAGCACGGGAAGCCGCGAGCGCTGCAGGAATTCGAGCGACGACAGGACCGTCTGCATCGGCGTGCGGATTTCGTGACTGACGAAAGCCAGGAACATCGCCTTGTCGCGCTTGCTGCGGATGGCCGCCGCACGGGATTTCCACATCAGGTAGGCGAGCACTGCGAACGTCAGCAACGTCAAGGCGATGGCCAGCACCACCGGCGCACGATAATGCACGATCGAGCGGATCGTCGGCTTGCCGTAGTCGCCCAGCTCGATCGAGTCCCGCGTGATCTCGGCCGTCTCGCTGACCGGAATGGCCGCGAGCGACTTGTCGATGATCGACGCGAGCACCGGCAGGTCGGCGCGCGAGAGCATCGCGAGCGACACCGGGCGGTCGGCCAGCATGCCGGACATGTAAAGCTGCCCGGTGAATTGCCGCCGCACGATCGGCAGGATCGTGACGTCGATACCGAGCGCGGCATCGGCTTCGCCGTTGGCGACCGCGCCAAGCGCCAGTTCCTCGGTGTCGAACGTGAGCACATGGAGCGGCACGCCACTGTGGCGGACGAAATACTCGACCGCGCCGTGCCCCTTGATCGCGATGCGCCGCCCCTTCAGCCGTTGCAGACCAAAGATCATCGCGGAATCGTTGCGCGTCACGACGGTAAGCCGGCCGACCAGGTAGGGCGCGCTGACCAGCGCACCGGCGCCGATGCGGTCCGGAACCAGCTCGCGCCAGACACCCGGCAGCAAATCGACCTTGCCTGACGCGAGCGCCTTGTACGCGTGTCCCCATTCGGTGCCCGGCACGGTCTGGAACGCGAGTCCGGTCATCTTCGAGATCGCGCTCAGATAGCCTGCGACAAGACCTGCGTGTCTGCCGTTGCGCATGTACTCGATCGGGTGCCAGTTCGCCTCGACCGCGATATGGACGACCGGGTGGTCGCCGATCCAGCGCAGCTCCTCTTCAGTAAAGATCGGCTTCCAGCAGGCGGTCGCGGCGCCCGTGCCGACCGAGAAGGTCAGCAGCATCGTCGTCAATACGTGGCGAAGCATGCGCCACACCGGGCGATGCGCGGAGAACCTTGCTTCCATGATCGATTCGTTTGGGGTAAAGGCGCTCGGCGCCGCTTCACGGGCGCCGAACGCGCTAGAGACTGGCTGACGACGGCGTAAACGTGATCGTCAGCTTGTTGGTGTACTTGCCCGGACGCTTCCAGGCCGACTGGAATTCCGGTGTCTCGAGTGTCAGTGGCGTCGGCGTGCAGACGACCGGCACCGAAATGCCCGGCAGCGATACCGAGCGACCGGCGCTGTTGTTCACGCCCTGGAGCCGCACCGTCTCGTTGTTCGGCAGCACGATGTTCTTGCCTGCGTACGTCAGGCTCACGTTGTAGTCGATACGCGATTCGTACGCGCCGCTCTTGTCCGATGCGAGCAGCACGGAATACTGGCCCTTGTCGCGACGGTCGACCGTCAAACCGTCGCTCGCCGACACGTCGAACCACGTGCTCTGCGAGTTGTAGCCGTCGTACAGGCACATATCGACGTTCGACGTGCCCGACATTCGGCTGCCGTTCGGCAGCTTGCGCAGCTTGAGGTCGACCGTGGGCGTCGCGCTCGTGAACTCCGGCAGATAAACCTGGATGTTGTTCTTGTCGGTGACGTCCAGCTTGATTGACGCCACGAAAGTGGCGATCTTCGGGTTGATTCCGCCGACGTCCCATTGCCTCAGGTTCAGCTTCAGGTTCGCCTTCCAGGTTCCGCCCGACGGGAGCTTCTTCAGCTCCGCGACGGGGATCTTGACGAAAATATTTCGCCCATCCCAGCCTATGGCTGGGCAATTTGCCACGGTAGCGGATTGCGCCATCTCGATTGGCGTTCGCCCGGCCGACAAGCCTTCCGATATGGCGTTGCCGTTGCAATCGTGGTGGCGACTGTATGCACTTTCTCCTTGAAGCTCCAGCACGGCCGTGGCGCCCGTCTTTTCCTCCTTGAACGTAAGCCGGATCGTGGTCGAACTGCCCGCCGCGATCCAGACCGGTTCTTTCGGACACGCACCTGTCGCCGTGGCGGTGTCCGATTCGCACGTCCACGAATTCCGCCCCCATCGCTTGAAATCCGTCGTGTCATAGCCGCCCGACGCGTAGTTGAATACCACGACGTCCCCCGTCGGCGCGCCACGATCCAGCGTGGCTTCCACAGTATCGTTGCGGTTGGCCGGCTGCTGGGAGGCCGCCGATGCATCGAACGCGATCGCGCTCGACGCGACCGCCAGGACGATTGCCCGACAGCGAATTCGACTGATCTGAATCATTTGAATGACTGCTTCCTTGTGTACTCGAAATCGCGGGTCGCGCCGCGCGGCATCCGTGCGTGCGCGTCATTGCGCCGCGTTGATTACGTCCAATGCCTGCGCCCGCATCGACATCACGTAGCGATGCTCCAGCAGCTTGCGCACGCGAGCCTGCTTGCGCAGCGACGCCGGCAGCGCATCGGGTCCGGCCACTTCGCAGCGCACCTTGCCCACCATCATCAGCACGTCCTGCTGCTGCTTCACGTGCAGCGGGCAACGCATCAGCGTCGGACCATCCACAACGAACAGCTCGTTTTCCTTATGATCAAGCTCGGCAATAAAGCCGCCTTCGTTGTCGATCAGCGGCATCGCGCCATTGAGGATCACACTGTCCGACAGCGGCATGCCGCCCTTCGAGAATGCCTGGCCGACATAGGTGTACGTCACCTTCGCTTCGACTTTGCGCAACGCGAGCTGCCCCGGCACCATGAACAGCGTGCGCTTGCCGAGCCCCTCGGTCACGCTCGTCGCGCCCGCGGACGCCTGCGCGCCCGCGTCGTTCACTTCGGTCGTCACGGGCGTGAATGCAGACACCGGCAGCAGCGCGCGCTGCCCGAACCCCACCTTGATCCGCGCGCTCGAATCGCTGCGCACCTCGGCCGCCATGCCGCTCGCATCGTCGCGCTTGCCGACCCGCACGGCGAACCCCGCGAGCGGATCCGACTGCGACGCGGATGCGCCGAGGAACACGCCCTGCCGCGCCACCGCGAACGACGACGAATAGCTCGCCGTCACCGATGGATTGTTGCCGCCGCTGTCGCGGCTGTAGCTGTTCGCGACCGACGCGGCGACGTCGCCGTAGCGCCCCTTCCAGCGGCCCTGGACCGTACCGGTCAGGCTCTCGGTGCCATAGCCCGACACGCCGATCGCGACTTCCCGGTAGGTGTCGCCCTGCCAGTTCCAGTTGCGGTCGAGCGTGTAGTTCGTCGTCGTGCTGTTGCGATCCGTTCGAACGTCGACGCCCGCCGACGTGTAAGCGGACGCGCGCCCGAGCTGCCTCGCGGGTTCGGCCATCGACAGCGTCACGCCGACGTAACCGCCATACTCGCTGCGGGCACCTGTGCTGCGATTCGCGTACGCGCCGACGCGCAGGTTCGTGCTGACCTTGCGCCATGTGAAGGATCGCGATAGCGATGCCTGAAGCGCACGCGACACCTGGTCGCCCTGGCGAAAGACGGGTGTCGCCCACGGACGATCCGGCGTGTCCGGCTGCCAGTCCTGCGACCGCCCGACGCTCTTGTTGTACGTGTAGCCAAGCATCGCCGACCAGTTTCCCATCGGAAACGACACGGTCGCGTTCAGCATGTCGTAGCAACCGATGTCGCGATACGACACGGCTGGGCCGTTGCACGCCGCGCCGCGCATCTGGTAGCGGTACACACTCCACGACACGCCGTCGGCGAACGAAATCTGCTGGGTGTTGCCGCGCGAGCCGTCGTTCCCGAAGAAGAACGAACCGCCGGCGGAGAGCACGCCCAGCGGAAATGCATGGCGCCACTCCAGCGCCGTCTCGTTGTACACGTGCCGGCCGACGCTCGCGACGCCGCTTGTCAGCGCCATTTCGCGCGACAGCGGAATCCGCACGCCGGCTGCCGCTGCCATGCCGTCCGGCGCGTCCCGGTCGGACGGGCGGCCGGCCTGCGCGAACCATTGTCGTGTGCGCGAATCGACACCGCCGCCCGTCTTCGTGAACGGCGTTGTCTGCGTGCGCACCTGCACGCCGTTCTCGAACACGCGCAGCGTCAGCGGATACGTGCCTTCCGGAAAGCGAGACGTATCGAGCGCATTGACGCCGGCCTTCATGTAAGACGTGCCCAGCAGCTCCTTCCCGCGGTACGCGTCGATACGCGAATCACGCGGCAACAGCAGCGTGACCGGCGTGCCCTGCTGCGCAACTTCCGGGTTCACGTAGGCCAGCGTCGTGCCGACACGCATGCCGTCGAGCGTGCCGACCGGCAGCATCGTGAACCCGAAGTTGCCGCCGAGCGCACTCGCGAGGTTGCGGTTGTCCATCCGGCCGGCCTGCGCGTAATGCTCGGTGCCGAGATCGTGGCGGTAGTAGAGATCCTGAAGCTGGACGTGGCTGTCCGATCCTCTCGAATAGCCCGTATGGGTGAAGTTCCAGTTCCCGCCGATGAAACTCTTCGGCGTGATGCCGAGCGCCCCCGTGCCCGACACGGACAGGCTCTCGTAGCCGCGCCCGCCCGACAGGTTGATCGTCTGCTGATGGATAAGCGCGTTTTCCGTCATCGGAGACGGCTCGCGAAACCGCTGGTCGCGCTCTTCGACGCTCACCCAGTCGCGCGACAGGAACAGCTCGATGTTGCCTTCGCTTTCGTCGTAGATCACGGCCGCGCTGTCGGTGTCGACATACCCGCAGCCGTTCACGCCCGCCGGCCCCGCGCAGGCGAGGTTGCCGTTGCGCGCCATCGACTTCGACAGCGCGTCGCCGATCGTCGACACGTCCGTCGCCGGGTTCAGCTGCGAGCCGAGCGCCTGCAACAGGCGGGCGGAATCCTCGAAACGCACCGCATCCGGCGTCACGAACACGCGGAACAAGCCGAGCGGCTTACCCAGAAAGTTGACGTTGATGCGCTCGTCCTGCCCCGTCACGATGTCCTCGAACCCAGGCGGCACAACCGAAGCGGCGTGTGCGACGGACACGATGTCCATCACACAGATAGCGCCCAGGCATGCGACAACGGTCTTCTTGAGGTCGAATGGAATCATGCGGGAATAAGGAAGATTTCCAAAGGAGTGCTACAAAAAACAGGGCGCGCCGTTCAGGCGCGCCCGTCGATACCGCGCAGGAGCTTAGCTACCCGATGCCGCGCTCTGCGTGACGATCACGCTGACGAGGCCTTGATAGCTGCCGGCAGCCGTGATGGCACCGGCCGTCTTCTGTCCGATCGACAGCGGCAGCACGTTCGAGCCCTGCGCCAGTTCGCCGGTAAAGATCTCCGACGCCTTCAGCGTCGTCGCCGTGGTGCTCAGCGCGGTGGTGCCCAGCTTGACCGCCAGCGGAATCTCCTTGGCGCCCGGGCTCGTCTGGTTCTTCAGCGCCGGCTCGGCCGCGAGGCGGATCTGCAGATCCTTCGCCTTGTCGTTCGTGAAGATCTTCGTGTTCACTTCAGCCGCCTGGAGACCCGAGCCCGGCAGATACTGCATCTGCATGGTCGTCGGCAGCGCCGAACCGTCCGCCGACAGCATCTCGAGCGTCGTGTCGACGTTGGCGGTGACGGTGATGTCCTTCTGCACGGCGTGAGCCGACATCGACATCAGGGCGGCGGCAGCGATCGGAACGTATTTCAGCATGGGTTAGTCCTTCTGGTTGGTTGAAACAATGGTATGACCCGACAGGGTCTCGTTATTCGCGCTCGGCGCGTTCATCGCGTCGACGGAATGCGTGCGCACAACCTTCTGCTGTACACCTGCCATTCCCCCCACTCGATATCGGATTCGCACATAAGGTGCGGAATGCAGCCCCTCCAGCCTGAAGTGCTGGCCCGGATAGACACTGCGGTCGAATTTCGTCCATTGGCACGAAGCATCGTCCTTCTCGGACCGGCACGCGCCGGCCTCGAGCAAACCGATCCGCACGTTGCCGGTATTGGCCAGCACGCCATGCGACACGTCGAAATCGGGCACCGGCGTTTTCGGCAGCACACGAATGAGCGGCGCCCAGACGAGGCTGAAGTCGACCTTGCCGGACACATCGCCGGTCGCCGCGGAATCGTCGTCGGACGGCGCCGCCACCGGCTGCAGGTAGACGCGATACAGCACCTCCTTCTTCGGCACGCCCAGCGGAATCACCCTCAGGAGCCGCGTGCCGCCGGCCGGCAACGCGAACCTGGCCGGCGAGATCACGATCGCGTCGTCACCGGAATTCATGCTGGCCTCCTCGCGCTCGTGATCCGTCGCCGGATCGATCACGCGCTTCGCGATCGCCTTCACGTACTGCGTCGCATCGGACTTCGAATAGATGCGCAGCTCCGCGGCCGACTCCTTGCCGCCCCCGATCGATGCCGCCATGGGATAGACCAGCATGTTTGCGCTGACGACCGATGAGGCAAGCGACATGGCAATTGCGACAAGCAACACCCGATACGGGTGGTATCTCTCGTTGAAAATAATTTGCATACCTTATCTACACGGAATCAATTTCGCGCTATTTCACGCATTAGCGAGCCATCACGCGTCGCTCGACGCAAATTCCAGGCGGCTTCCCAATGACTTGCGACATGCCTGACATGGCTCAGCCAGTCGTTTCCACCGCGGATACGGGCCGGCGTGACACCAGAGCCGCCGCGTCGTCGGCGACGAACGCGGCACGAGTCATGAAGCCCTTCGTCGACTTGGGATGGAAGCGGCAGCCCGATCTTTCCGGCGACCGCGAAATCTCCAGCGCGTTTGCGTATGAGGTGCCATGTCAAGCACCCCGGCTATCCCAACGCATTGCTTGATTAGGATTCTGACTAATCAGGGGGGCACGGAATATAGGATTCGTCCTAAATTTGATGCTTCTGCACCAATCGACAGGGCTAATTCGCCTATAAAGGCCTAACTACCCGCGATCCGCATAGTGAGATGGAACGTGATGGTCTGCAGGGCAAACTCGTTCGCGAGAAGTTTCCGAAGCGAGCCATATCCGAGCCGCCGAGCGCGGCTATCGGACAATCGAGGCGGGAAGACGCGCGGGCAGGATGCTCGTCGCGCGACGTGACGGCGAAAACGCGGGCGAGCGCGTATCTGGCGGAATGAAGCACTTGCCCGGCACCCATCTTCGTTGACGCACCACCTCGCCTATGACGACGGCGGGCGTCAACCCGCCGCCGTTATTTCACGCATTGCGCGAATACACTCGCCGATGTCGCACGGCCTCCGCCAGCACGTCGAGCACCGGCTCCGTCTGCGTCCAGCTCAGGCATGCATCCGTGATCGATACGCCGTACTTCAGCGGCACGCCCGGCTTCAGATCCTGCCGCCCTGCCTCGAGATGGCTCTCGACCATCACGCCGACGATCCGGTGCTCGCCCTGCGACAGTTGCCGCGCGAGATCCTGCGCGACGTCGATCTGGCGGTCGTGCGACTTGTTCGAGTTCGCGTGCGAGCAGTCGACCATCACCTGTTCGCGCAACCCGGCCTTGCGCAGCACCGCACAGCATGCGTCGACATGCGCGGCGTCGTAGTTCGGGCCGTTCTTGCCGCCGCGCAGGATCACATGCGCGTCGTCGTTGCCGCGCGTCTCGAAGATCGCGGCCATCCCCATCTTCGTCATCCCCATGAACGCATGGCTCGCGGCCGCCGCGACGATCGCGTCGGACGCGACCTGCACGCCGCCGTCGGTGCCGTTCTTGAACCCGATCGGGCAGCTCAGGCCCGACGCGAGCTGGCGGTGGCTCTGGCTCTCCGTCGTGCGCGCGCCGATCGCGCCCCATGCGATCAGGTCGGCGATGTACTGCGGGCTCAGCAGGTCGAGGAATTCGGTCGACGCCGGCAGGCCCAGTGCGTTGATGTCGAGCAGCAATTGCCGCGCGGCACGCAGCCCTTCGTTGATGCGGAAGCTGCCGTCGAGGCGCGGGTCGTTGATGTAGCCCTTCCAGCCGACCGTCGTGCGCGGCTTCTCGAAGTAGACGCGCATCGTGATCAGCAGGTCGTCCTTCAGCGCATCGGCGGCGGCCTTCAGCCGGCGTGCGTAGTCGAGCGCCTGGTCGTGATCGTGGATCGAGCACGGGCCGACGACGAGCAGCAGCCGGTCGTCGCGGCCGTGCAGGATGTCGCCGATCGCACGGCGCGTACCCTCGACGAGCGTCTGCGTGGCGGCCGGCACCGGCAGCTCGTCCAGCAGCAGCGCGGGCGAAATCAGCGGGCGCACGGCGCCAATGCGGACGTCGTCGATGCGCGTGGTGTCCTGCGTCGCGTCGGCGCTGCCTACCTCGCGATCGTGGGAAGGATTGTCGAGGTTCTGCATGGTGATTCTCCGGGGGACGTCTGTAATGATGAGCAGGCTCGATTATGGCACCCGGGCGGGGCGGCGAAGGGTTCCGGCGGGAGGGCCGGGCGCGGCAAAGGCCGCGTTGACGCGACCAGGGTCAATTCCGGAATGAAAAAAGGCGACCCGTGAAGGGTCGCCCGGCCATGCGCCGCGCCGCGCCGCGCCGCGCCGCGTCGCGTCGCGCGGTGCGGTGCGGTGCGGTGCGGCTAGTGCAGCGTTTCTGGCGCCAGCGAATTGCTCGGCAGCAGCGACGTCAGCCAGCAATTGCTCGGCGCGGCTTTCCCGTTGAAACGGTCGTAGAGCCACGGCAGCATGCCGGCCACCCACGGCACGATCGCCCCGGCATGCTCGAGCGGATACTCGTTGTACGTGACCGGCGTGCCGCTGGCGCAGAACTTCTGCGCGAGGGCGCGCACGTCGTACGCGAGCATCACGCCGTCGCCCACCTGGCTGCTGAAGGTGCCGTCCAGCGCGCCCGCGGTGCCCTGGCCGATGAACATCGGGATCGTCGGCGATGCGGCCAGCCCGGCATTCACCTTGTTGGCATACGTCACGTACGCGGGAATGCTGTTGATGTCATTCGCGTATTGCGGCTTGAACAGCGTGCCCCAGCGCAGCCCCGTGTATTTCGGCAGGATGTACGCGAGCGACTGGCTCTGGATGTCGTTGAACACGGCGACGCCGGTATCGCTGAGATAGGGCGTCAGGTCGAAGCCGTAGCCGCGCGACAGCCCGGCCAGCGCGGCCGCGGCCACGCCGCCCCACACGATGCTGCCGTCGACATAGCGCAGGTTGTGCGCGGGGTCGACCAGCACACCGCCTTCCGCCGCGCCGACGAGCTGCCGGTTGATCTCGGGCGCATAGCTCGGCGCGAGCTGCGCGGCCCAGTTCGTCGCGATCGCGCCGCCGGAATAGCCGATCATCGCGACCTTGCTCGACGGACTCAGGCCGGTCGACGGCGTATTGAGCGCCGCGCGGATCGAATCGAGCGTCGTCATCCCGTATTCGGGGCCGGCGGCGAAGTCGGCCGTCTGGCCTTCCGTATCGGGCACGATGACGTTGTAGCCGAGCAGCAGCAGCGTCGACAGCGGAATCGATTCCGCGCTGTAGAGCAGCGTGCCGACGTTGATGATCTTCGTGACGTCCCGATCGCCGGCGATCACCTGCGACGGCTCGTCGTACGGGTTCAGCGAATCGTAAGCCGACTGGTACGAGATGGCCCGGCCGTTGCTGACCTGGCTCCGGATCACCGACGTCACGTTCACGACCGGCTGGTTCAGCGCGTTATTGGTGCGATACAGCAACTGCTGCGCGGTCAGCGCAGTCGGAATGCCGGCCACGTGATAGGTGACGTTGCGCGTCTTGAGCACCGTGCCCGGTGGAATCGATGCCAGCGGCGTGGTGCCGGTGTAGGTATAGAACGGATCGGACACGGCCGGTGCGCCGGCGCTGGCCGGCGATGCGGCGACCGCCAGCGCGGCGGATACGGCTGCCGCGGCCAGCATGAAACGTCTGGAGGACATGGTTGGGGCCCCTGGGATAACCTGCTTTCATCGAAGGAAGTTCGGCGGTGTTGCAGACCATCGTGTGCGCCGCGTCAAAACCGTTTCCGTGCCATCGACTGTCTCCTGTGAAAGAATGATCCGGCCTGTTCCGAGTTCGTAGTTTTAGTAGGAGTGCAAACCGGATTAATTGAAGCACATCGAGAACGCGCTCGACGGGCGTTTTCCATTGTTTGAAGGTAAACGTCTAAACCCGCCGCCGCACGATGCGGAGCGCGCCGGCCATTCGGCCGACTGTCCGCGTTTCGCGGAAGTACCGTACGATCACGGCTGTCGGGTACCGAAGCGGCCGCGTCGTGCGATGCCGGCCGCACGGCGCACCGCCTGCCTGTGACCGATCGTTTCCTGCCCAACCGACACGCCACGATGACCGTCTCCGAACTGCTCCGCGCCATTCGCCAACCGTATGCCGACCTGCTCGCGAAAGCGGCCGCACAACCGGCCGTGATCGCCGAACCGGCCTACCGGCGTGCCGACGGCACGCTCGCCACCGAAGGGCCGCTCGCGCTGCCGTGCCGGGCCGACATCATCGCGACCGAAGGTGAATCGGCCGGCCAGCCGGCGATGGTCGATTCCGCCACGCAGCTGGATTTCGAGCCGTTCGCGTTCGATCTCGACACGGCGGCCGTGTCGATCCGCCCGTTCGTGTGGGACTGGGCCGCGATCGAGGCCGACGGTCTCGACGAAAGCGCGGCGGCCGACGCGTTCAAGGCATGGTTCTTCGCGTGGTTCGATGCCGACGACGAGAACACGCCGGCCGAAGACGGCCTGCACGGGATCGTTCACTACCTGTCGGAGCCGGTTCGCGCGGAACAGGGGTGGCGCGTCAATGCGGATCTCGGCTCCGCGCCCGAAACGGCCGTGGAGGATCTGCTGTTCCGGCTCGTCGATGCGGGCGCTTCGCGGATCAGCATCGGTTGACTGGCCGCTCCGTTTCCCTTACGCCATCATGAAAAAAATCTTCGCAACCGTGCTGCTTTGCGTGTCGCTTCCGGCACTCGCCAAGGTATCCACCGACGTGTTCTGCTTCAGGTCGGACGGCGACAAGCCCGTGCGCTTCGAGATGCGCACCTACTATGACGATGCGGTCAAATGGTCGGGCGGCATGGTCCGGTACGCGCAATCGAAAACGGCCCTGCCGCTGGTGATCGAACATGAGGAGGATGAAGTGCTCGACGAAAGCCGTCCGCACCAGTACACGACGACCTGGGTCGAAATGGTCGGCGGCAAGGTCAACGGGCGCTACGAAATGATGACCCAGGGCGCGATGGTCTATTCGATGACCTACACCAACGCACGCACCGGCAAGCAGACCGCGTTCGGCCGCGCGCTGGATGTCGACGCGTCCGAACAGACCGGGTGCCGCTGGTGATGCGCCCGCTGATCCGGATCGCGTGGGTGCTGGTCGCGCTGCACGCAGGCTTCGCGCATGCCGCGCCGCGCACGGTCTACGAGGGCACGCTGCAAGGCACCGGCACCGTCGTGATGGAACTCGACGATCGCCCGGCCGCGGACGGCTCGATCTCCGGCCGCTACTTCTATGCGCAGCACGGCGTCGACATTCCGCTGCACGGCACGCCCGCGCAACTGGTCGAACCGCTCGTGCGAACGCAGTTGCCCGACGATGCGCGCGACGCGTCGGGATTCCGCGAGCAAGCCGATTTCGATCATGCCGCGGCCACCTGGCAAGGCACGCGGGACAAGGCCGGCTATCGCGGCCGCTGGACCGATGCGCGCTCCGGCAAGACGCGCAGCTTCACGCTGCGGCGCGTCGCTGAATACGATCCCGACGCGGTTGCGCCCGGGTCCGTCGAAGCGATCACCAACAGCATCGCCGGCGGCGTCGGCAGCGGTATCGCAAGCGGCGTGGCCATCGACATGCGGCAGGCGCCTTATGCCACGCTGAAGCTTGCCGGGCACGCGCAGCCGGCCGGCCCCGAGATCGGAGACGGCACCGTCGCGTACCGAATGTGGCGCGACCCGCGCACGAAGCTCATGTATCCGCGTCTGAGCCGCCATCCCGATCCAGCGGTCATGGCACGGGTCAACCGCCTGCTCGAACAGCAGCACTGGCAGATGAATCTCGCCGCGCTCGAATGTGCGTCGACCCGCTATTCCGACGACGGGCCGTCCGCCGGTTCGCTCGGCGGCTACGACGACGAACAGGTGACGGTCACGTGGCTGTCACCTGCGGCACTCGGCATCGTGGAATCGGGCAGCACGTACTGCGGCGGCGCTCATCCGAACAATCACTACGATCCGGTCACGTTCGACCTGCTGCGTGGCGCGTATCTCGACTGGAATCGCGTGATCGACGCCGCTACGACGAGCAAGGACGGCGCCCCGGCAACGAGCCCCGCGCTGGTGAGTTTCATTACGCAGTTGCGCGACAAGGCAACACACGGTCTGCAAGTGACAGACGGCAAAGACGTCTCGCTGTCGTGCGCGGATGTGTTCCCCGAGTATCTGGCGTTCGAACTCGACGCACCCGGCAAGCTCTCGTTCGTCGTATCCGGAATCGGGCACGCGATGGGCGCCTGTCTCGGTCCGCAACTCGATGTGCCGTTCGCGGCGCTCGCGCCGATCCTGAGGCCGGGCGGCGCGCGTTATCTCGTACCGGGCGTCAAGCTGAAGTAACGCGGCGGCGCGGGCGTTATCCGCGTCGCACCCCGGCCCCACCGCGTGGCGACGGGGCCGGGCGACGCGCATGCATCGCCGTCATTTACGTCAGGACGCGTCGCCTTGCGCGTCGACGTCGATGCCGAGCTCGCCGGCCATTCGCAGAACCAGCGCATTCAGCCGCGCCACTTCATCCGCGAGGCGCTTCTGTTCGGCCTTCAGCGCTTCGAATTCCGAAGGCGGCACGGAATCCGCCCCGCCGGCATCCGCACCCGCGAAGTCGGCCACGTTCACTTCGCCGCACATCAGGTGCATCCAGCGGTTCTCGCGCGCGCCCGGCGCACGCGGCAACCGGACGACGAGCGGCTGCGCGCGCGCCGCGAGTTCGTCGAGGAACGCCTCGACCGACGAGATATCCGCGAAACCGTGCAGGCGCGCGCTGTTCAGGCGCAACTCTGCGGCCGTCTGCGGGCCGCGCAGCAGCAGGATCGTCAGCAGCGCGATCGCCTGGCTCGGGATGCCGAGCACGCGGTTCACGTTGTGCTCGAAACGCGGCACGCGGCTGCTGCTGCCTTCCATCACGAGGCTCAGGTGCTTCAGCCCGTCGAGCGCGGTCGTGACTTCGTCCTCGCTGACGTTCATCACCGGCGAGCGCGCGGTTTTCTGGTTGCAGCCCGCGGTCAGCGCATTCAGCGACAGCGGATAGGTGTCCGGCACCGTGTGCTGTTTCTCGACGAGCACACCGAGAATGCGGGCCTCGAGGGGCGTGAGTTCGCGAAGGGCGCGTGGCGTGGGCGTATCCGGCGTGGTGGTCATGAGTGGCGTCGCAGCGTGCAGCAGGTGAAGGGAAACAGTCGCGGCCCGTCCGGCATCGCGCACGGGCGAGCCATATGATAGCTCGCGTCGCACGGCCCGGCGCCACTCGCCAGCCGCCGCGCGCACTTGCCGCAGCCGGCTTTCGTCCGGCCTGCCTGCCGGCCGGTGCCGCGCGGCGACGGATGCGCACCGTGCCGGCGATTCCGCCGCCTCGCACGCGGCGGCGTTTGCGCGACACGCATGCCGGCGCTACGATATGCGTCACCCCGACGTCCGCGGCGCGACGCGAGCGCTCTCGCACGCATCACCACGCATCGCCCGTCCCGCACGCCATGCCGCCATGCATGCGCGTCGCCCGTCGACGCCGCTCATCCGTTCATCCATTCACCCCTTCGACCCGCTCACCGCCATGACCGCATCCTCTTCCGCACCGCACGTGCGCGCCATCGTCACCGGACACACGCGCGGCCTCGGCGCGTCGCTCGCCGAACAGCTGCTGCTGGAAGGCATCGCCGTGCTGGGCGTGTCGCGCAGCCGTCATCCGACGCTCGCGTCGCAAGCCGGCGACCGATTCACCGAAATCGAACTCGACCTGTCGGACACGCCGGCCGTCGCGACCTGGCTGGCCGGCGACACGCTGCGCCGCTTCGTCGACGGCGCGTCGATCGTGCTGCTGTTCAACAACGCGGGCATCGTCGATCCGATCGGCCCGCTCGCCGCGCAGGATCCGGCGATCGTCGCACGCGCGGTCGGCGTGAACGTCGCGGCGCCGCTGATGCTGTCGGCCGCGCTCGCGCAAGCGGTATCGGCCACGACCGAATGCCGGATCCTGCACGTGTCGAGCGGCGCGGCGCGCAACGCGTACGCGGGCTGGAGCGTCTACTGCGCGACCAAGGCCGCGCTCGATCACCATGCGCGCGCGGTCGCGCTCGACGCGAACCGCGCGTTGCGGGTCTGCAGCGTCGCGCCGGGCGTCGTCGACACGGGCATGCAGGCAACGATCCGCTCGACCAGCGAAGACAACTTCCCGATGCGCGAGAAATTCGACCAGTTGAAGTCGAGCGGCGCGCTCGCGACGCCCGAGGCAGCCGCGCGGCAGTTGATCGGCTATGCGCTGAGCGATGCGTTCGGCTCGGTACCGACCGCCGACGTGCGGGAACTGCCGAGCCACTGAGCCACGCCGGACGTCAACGTCCTTCGAGCCGCTTCGTCCAGTCTTCGACCTGCCGCTCCGCCCGGCGCTTGTCGAGCATCCTGCGCCAGCCGGCCGGCAGTATCGGGACCTCGCACAGCGCGTCGAGCGCGGCCATGTCGAGCGTGCGCCGGTACAGCACGTCGAGCACCGCCGACAGCGTCCATTGCGGATAGGCGCGCCGATACAGCGCCAGCACGTCGCCCGGCGCCACCCAGCCCGCCTGCAGCACGCGGTAATACCAGCCGGTCCGGCCGCTTTGCTGCACGAGCGCGGCCATCCGCGGATGATCGAAGCGCGCGTTGAGCTTCCAGCACGGCTGCCGCGACTGCGACACCTGAAGCACGGCGCCGCCGAGCGTGAACTCGTCGCCGAGACACACGTCGTGCTCGGTCACGCCGTGCGTCGACAGGTTCTCGCCGAACGCACCCGGTTGCGCGAGCACGCCGCGCGCGCCGATCTGCGCGGCCCACCATGCGTAGTGATCGTGCGCATAGTGGTGCACCGCCTTGTCGGGGCCGCCGTGATGCCGCGCATCGGCCTGCTCGTCGCCGGCAAAGCCGAGCGCGCCCAGCCACAAGCGCGATCCGACCGGCTGCTTGTCGATCGCGCTGGCGTGCGGCGTACCGGCCAGCGGCCGGCTCGTGCCGATCCGCACCGCGCCGATAGAGGCCGAGATCGCCGGCCATGCCACGTCGCTCATGTCGTCACACCGTCAGGCAATGCCGCGAGCAGGCGTTCGAGTTCGCGCGTACGCGTGTCGCCGAGCGGCATCAGCGGCTTTCTCGGTTCGCCCGCATCGAAGCCGCACAGGCGCAGCCCGGCCTTCACGGTCACCGGCAGCCCACCGTTGACGATGAACTGCAGCAGCGGCAGCTGCGCCTGAAAGACCGTCCGGGCGCGCGCCAGGTCGCCCGCGCGCATCGCGTCGAACAGCGCCAGCGGCAACGCCGCATTCAGGTTCGGCGCGGCCGTGCACCATCCGGCCGCGCCGGCCGCGAGGGCGGCGAGCGCCATCGGGTTGCTGCCGTTGTAGAACGGAATCGCGCCGTCGCTCAGTTGCGCGAGACGGTGCATCCGCCCGATGTCGCCCGTGCTCTCCTTCACCATCGTCACGTTGTCGACGGTCCGGCAGATCGTCGCGATCAGGTCGGGCGACATGTCGACGCCGCTCGTCGCGGGGTTGTTGTACAGCATGATCGGGATGCCGATGGCGGCGCCGATCGCGCGATAGTGCGCGACGATCTCGTCGTGACCGAGCTTCCAGTACGACACCGGCAGCACCATCACCGCATCGGCGCCGGCCTGCTCGGCGAAGCGCGCGCGGCGCACCGCGCCCGCCGTGGTGAGATCGGAAATGCCGACGACGGTCGGCACGCGCCGGCGCACCGCGCGGATCGACGCGGTGGCGACCGCCTCCCATTCGGTATCGGACAGGTACGCGCTCTCGCCGGTACTGCCCAGCGGCGCGATCGCGTGGACGCCGTCGGCAATCAGGCGCTCGATCAGCGCGTCGAGCGCCGTGAGGTCGACGCCGCCGTCGGCGGAGAACGGTGTAACCGGGTAGGCAATGATGCCTTTCAGCAGGATGGACACGATAGGTAATCCTCAGTGATGGTCGGACACGGCAGCGGCGAATCGCCCGCTCACGCGACGCAGTCCCGATGCGTGCGCAATGCCCTGCGCGCGTAGTAGTCGAAAGTCACCGCATCGCGCTTCGGCTTCGAAATCCAGTCGTGCGCTTCGCGCGCCAGCGCCGGCGGCACCGGCCTGATCTCGCCGGCCGCCATCGCGAGCAATTGCAGCTTCGCGGCCCGTTCGATCAGCAGCGCGAGGATGCATGCTTCCTCGATCGTCTTGCCGACCACGAGCTGGCCGTGATGCGACAGCAGGATCGCGCGCTTGCTGCCGAGCGCCTTCGAGATGATCTCGCCCTCCTCGTTGCCGACCGGCACGCCGGGCCAGTCCTTCAGGAACGCGCAATCGTCGTACAGCGGGCAGGTATCCATGTGCGACACGACGAGCGGCTGCTCGAGCATCGACAGCGCCGCGACATGCGCCGGATGCGTATGGATGATGCAGTTCACGTCCGGGCGCTCGCGATAGATCCATGTATGGAACCGGTTGGCCGGATTCGGGATGCCTTCGCCGTCGACGACGTCGAGATCCTCGTTCACGCGCAGCAGGTTCGCGGCCGAGATCTCGTCGAAACCGAGCCCGAGCCGCTGCGTGTAGTACGTGCCGGCGTCGCCCGCGCGGCAGGTGATCTGCCCGGCCAGGCCGGAATCGTGGCCGGCGTCGAACAGGATCCGGCACGTGAGCGCGAGCTTCTGCCGCGCAGACCAGCCGCTGTCGCCCACCTCGTTGTCGAGACGCCGCTCCGCCAGTGCGACCAGCGCCTCCTTCGTCAGATTCAGCGTTTCCGCCATGTTCACCTCCTGAATGGGCCGGGTCGGTCACGCCGTTCGCGCCGCTTTCCCGGGAACACGTGACACACGATACACCACAGGACACTTTGTGTCATGCGTTACAATCGGTTTTTCGAAGGACACCTGGCGCCCCATGACGATTCGCCTGAAGCTGCTCAGAAAACAGAAGGGCTGGACGCTCGACGTGCTGGCCGACGAGACGGGCCTCACCAAGAGCTACCTGTCGAAAGTCGAGCGCGGCCTGAGCGTGCCGTCGATCGCGGTCGCGCTGAAGCTGTCGAAGGCACTGAATGTCGATGTCGAACAGTTGTTCTCGGAAAGCCGCAACCGCGAGCTGATCACGGTCACGCGCGCCGGCGAGCGCACGGCGATGGGCGCGGCGGCCGACAGCCACGCGCACCGCTTCGAGAGCATCGCGGCCGGCGTCGCGCCGAAGAAGATGCTGCCGTTCGTCGTGCATCCGCCGCACGAATTCGTCGCATCGACGTTCCGCGAGCACGAAGGCGAGGAATTCCTGTTCGTGCACAAGGGGCGCGTCGAAATCGAATTCCCGAACGAAACGGTGCAACTCAAGACCGGCGATTCAGTCTATTTCAACGCACTCATCCCGCACCGCACGCGCAGCCTCGGCGCCGCGCAGGCGGAGATCCTGGTCATCGTCAGTCACGACGACTAGCCTCGCCACCTCTTCGCGCAAGGATCCCCGATGGTCACGAAGGCCACCGCACCGTTCCAGCAGATCAAGACGCTCGTTCGCCAGAACGTCGACTCGGGCGACTGGCGCCCCGGCGACCGCATTCCGTCCGAGCTCGATCTCGCCGCGCAGTTCGGCGTCGCGCGCATGACGGTCAACCGCGCGCTGCGCGAGCTGACCGAGGAAGGCGTGCTGAAACGCATCGCGGGCGTCGGCACGTTCGTCGCCGAGGTGAAGCCGCAGTCGAACCTGCTGATGATCGCGCACATCCGCGACGAAATCCGCGCGCGCGGGCACGAATACCGCTGCCGCGTGCTGAGCCAGTCGAGCGAGCCCGCGTCGTTCGACGTCGCAGCCGCGTTCGGCCTGCCGGTCAATACGCCGGTTTTTCACGTGGTGTGCGTGCACGAGGAAAACGGCCGCCCGATCCAGCTCGAGGATCGCTACGTGAACCCGGCCGCCGCGCCCGGTTTCATCGACCAGGATTTCCAGGTCGAACCGCCGTCCGAGTACCTGTACAACAACGTGTCGCACTACGAACTGGAAATCGAGCACGTAGTCGATGCATCGCTGCCGACCGGCGAACAGGCGCGGCTGCTCGACATGCGCGCCGACGAGCCGTGCCTCACGCTCACGCGCCGCACCTGGACGAACGGGCTGCCCGTCACGTTCGTGCACTTCCTGCATCCGGGCAACCGCTACCGGCTCGGCTCGCGCTTCAAGCCGGGCGCCGGGCGCCACCCGACCTGATCCTTCGTCACGCACCGGCACGCACAAATGCGCGCGGCGGCCGTTTCGTCGGGAAACGGCCGCCGCGTCCTTCACGCCCGCCGGCGTCAGAGCGCGCCGGCCTGCCCCGCGCCACGCGACCACACGACCGGAAACAGCGGGTGATCGAGCGGCGCGCCGTCGGGCAGTTGCTCCGCGAGCCCGGGAAAATCGGGCGACGTCTTCCAGCGGCGCGGCGCGTGACGGATATCGTCGCCGACGAAGCGGATCGAGAACGCGCGCCGACGGTTCTGCGTACCGCCCGACGCGTGCAGCGTGAGCATCCGGAAGCACACCATGTCGCCGGGCTCGAGCGCCCAATGGCGGATCGGGAAGGCCGCGCGGTCGCCTTCGATGTCGGGCAGGTCCGCGAGGCTGCCTTCCGGAAACCACTTCGCTTCCTTGTCCATGAACGTGCGCGGCATCAGCCACGGCCCGCGATGCGAGCCCGCGACGAACTCCAGCGTCGATTCGAGCGGCACCGGATCGACCGGAATCCACATGCTGACGTTGTCGTCGCCCTCGATGTTGTAGTACGGCTGGTCCTGATGCCACGGCGTGCGCTGCCGCGTGCCGGGCTCCTTCACGAGCAGGTGGTCGTGATGGAGCCGCACGTTCTCCGTGCCCATCAGCGCGGCGGCCACCGACGGCGCCGGCGAGCGCACGATGAAGTCGCGATACGCGTCGTTTTGCTGCCAGTTGCAGAAATCCTCGAAGAACCAGCCCGGATCGTCGGGCCGGCTCGCGACTTTCGCGCGCGGGCTCGGCTGCGCGAGATTCGCGTCGATGCCGGCGCGCAGCGCGGCGACTTCGTCGGGCGAGAAGATGCCCTTGATGCAGACCGCACCTTCCTCGCGGAACGCGGCGATCAGTTCGGGCGTCACGGCTTGCGCGACGCGATCCTCGATACTCGTCATGGTGTGCCTGTCGATTGAATGAATCACGGAATCACCGAATCACGGTGCCGAAGTCAGCTGCTGCTTCGCACCGTAGATGTCGAAGTCGAAATATTTCGCGGCGATCTTCTGGTACGTACCGTTCGCGCGGATCGCGACGATCGCGTCGTTCAGCCGCTTCTTCATCGCGTCGTCGCCCTTGCGCACGCCCATCGCGACGCCGTAGCCGGTGATCCGCACGTCGGTTACGTCGGGGCCCGCGAACGCATAGCCCTTGCCGCGCGGCGTCTTCAGGAACGAATAGCCGGCCTGCGTCTTGTCCTGGAAGGTCGCGTCGAGGCGGCCGTTGACGAGATCCTGGTACACCTGGTCCTGGTTCTGGTACGAGACGATCGTCACGCCCCTGGTCGCCCATTCGGCCTTCGCGTACGCCTCCTGCGTCGTGCCCTGGTCGATCCCGACGCGCTTGCCCGCGAGCGACGCGGCGGTCGGCAGCAGCTTCGAGCCGACCGGCGCGACGAGCGCGCCCGGCGACGCATACAGCTTGTTCGAGAAGTCGATCTGCTTGAGCCGCTCGTCGGTGGCCGTCATCGCGGACATGATCACGTCGAACTTGCGCGCGCGCAGCGCCGGAATCATCCCGTCGAAGCCCTGCTCGACCCAGACGCACTTTGCACGCAGCTGCTCGCAGATCGCATTGCGCAGGTCGATGTCGAAGCCGGCGAGCGAGCCGTCGGGCTGCTTCGCCTCGAACGGCGGATACGTGGGATCGATGCCCCAGCGGATCGTCGACGTGTCCTGCGCGAACGACACGAGCGGCGCGAACGTCAGCGCGGTAACGAGAAGCCTTGCAGTGCGGTTCATGGCGTGTCCTTGATGGTCTCGACGCGGCGCGCAAGCGCCGGCGTCCGGTGGGTGGCGTTGCGCCGGAACGCCCGGCGCGGTGCGCGAAAGACTGGGACTTCGATGGAACTGCGATGCAGTCTAGACCGCTCAAATTTCGAGCGCAAGCGGGGGGAAGGCAGAATGCGCGGATTAAGGTCGGGAGACTGCGAGAGGCCGGAAATGACGCCCTAAACACACGCGCATAGCGTGGATTTACGAGATTTTCGGGTGTTTACCCTACGAGACACGCGCCCGCCACAGGGCGCGTTTTTCCGGATTTCCGTGAAATAACGATGTCTATACAGGCACCCGCTCGATCGCCGCATACCCGCGCCGCCGCGCATGCCGCAGCGGCGTCTCGCCGTTCGAATCCGCGAGATCGACGTTCGCGTGCCCGTCGACGAGCAGTTGCACGATCCGCACATAACGCTCGCTGCCATCGCCGAGCATGATCGCCTCCAGCAGTGCGGTCCAGCCGAGCCGGTTCACGTGGTCGACGTTCACGCCCGCGTCGATCAGCGTGTGCACCGTCTCCACATGGCCGCGCTCCGCTGCCGGAATCAGCGCGGTGCCGCGATACCGGTTCGTGCTGCTCAGGTCGGCGCCGTGCGCAAGCGTCATCCGCAGGATGTCGAGATGGCCGCGCGCACCGGCGTACAGATACGGGCTGTCCTGTATCGCATCCTTCGCGTTGACGTCCGCACCCGCGTCGATCAGCACGCGCGCCGCCTCGACGTGATTGCCGTGCGTCGCGAGCAGCAGCGCCGTGCGGCCCTGCCCGTCGCGCGAATCGATCGGCGCGCCGCGTTCGAGCAGCGTGCGCACTTCGCCCGCGTCGCCACGGTCGGCCGCGCTGCGCAACCGGCCCTCGAGCGCGCCGCCGTCGGCGGCGGCCACGGCCGACGTGAGCGTGGTCAACGCAAACGAGCCGATGATCGCGATCCGTTTGCAAAACATCCGGTGTCCTCCTTGGGTGCGGCGCACGCCGATGCCCGGTCGATGCGTTCCGTCAGGCGCCCCCGCGACACCACCCGACGCCGCGCCGGGTCCGGCGAAACCGCGATTGCCCACGGCATCCGGCCATGTTAAAAGTCGTCGCATGCATTTGAAAACGAAATGTTCGAATCCACAGAAGTGCAGAAATGAATAGACCCCTGTTCGACATCGACCTGCTGCGCGCGCTCGTGATGGTCGCCGACTGCGGCAGCTTCACGACGGCGTCCGCGCGCCTGCACTCGACGCAGTCGACGGTCAGCCAGAAGGTGCGCCGGCTCGAGGAAATCGCCGGGCATCGCCTGCTCGACCGCGGCACGCGCGACGTGCGGCCGACCGACGCGGGCGTGACGGTGCTCAGCTATGCGCGGCGCATGCTCGCGTTGAACGACGAGATGCTGGAAGCGCTGTCGGGTGCGACGGTCGCGCTGACGATCCGGCTCGGCGTGCCCGACGATTTCGCGGCGGGCCGCACGACGCATGCGCTCGCCGCGTTCAAGCGCGAGCATCCGCAGGTGAAGCTCGAGGTGATGTGCGGGCTGAGCCGCGACATCAGCGCCGCATACGACCGCGGCGAACTCGACCTCGTACTGATCAAGCAGCGCCGCGACAGCCGCGAGGCCGTCGTGCGCTGGCCCGAGAAGCTGCGCTGGATCGACAGCGCCGCGCATCCGTCGATCGATCTCGACCCGGTGCCGATCGTCGTGTTTCCGCCGCGCGGGCTCTATCGCGACGACATGATCAAGGCGATCGAGGAGCGCGGCCGCCGCTGGCGGATCAGCTTCACGACGTCGAGCCTGAGCGGCATCCAGGCCGCCGTCGCCGACGGGCTCGGCATCAGCGTGCTGCCCGCGCGCGTGGTGACGGACGAGCACGTCGTGCTGACCGCGAAGCAGGGTTTCGCGCCGATCGAACACATGGACATCGCGATCCTGCATCGGCCGACGGCCGACCCGATGGTCAGCGAACTGACGAAGGCGCTCGCGGCCATGCTGGAGCACGAGGAGTAGTAGGAAAGAAAACGCCGGATGCGGCAAGCAAGCAAGCGAACGAACGCCGCGACACCGCCGGCACGGCCGATGCGACGCGATCGCGCGCCCGATCCCCGTCAGAACATCGTGTTCCCGTTCGCGGCCTGCTCGGGCACGGGTTGATTGACGTCCCAGTGCTCGACGATCTTGCCGTTCTCGAGCCGGAAGATGTCCATGATCGCGCTGCCGCGCGTGCCGGGTTCGCGCACCGCGTGCACGTGCAGGATCACGTAGTCGCCGTCGACGAACGAGCGCTTGATCTCGCTGTGCGACCGCGGATACCTGTCGCGCAGGAACGCGACGAATTGGCGGAAGCCGTCGCGGCCGTCGGCCGCGTTCGGGTTGTGCTGCACGTAACGATCGCCGACATACGCGAGTGCGGCGTCGGCATCCTTCTCGTTCAGGCCTTTTTCATAGAATGCGAGCACCGTGCGCCGGTTCGCTTCCTGCTGCGCGTCCGTTGGCCCGGCCGCAACCGCATGCGCGGCGCTCGCGGCGAACAGGGCCGCCGCCATCCATCGTGCGGCCCGTGCCGCGGTCGTACGTCGCATCGTCTTCTCCCGGGAAATCCGGCTGAAAACCGGATCATACCGGGGCGATGCTTCACCCGGGTTTTGCTCAGACCAGCGCGCCGTTACGCGCCACGATCTTCCCCGACGACACGACGAGCCGCCGCACCGGCCGTGCGACGACGGCCTCGGCGAACGTCAGCGCGTCGACCAGCACGACGTCCGCGCGGCTGCCCGGCTGCAGCCCGTAACCGTCGAAGCCGCAACCGCGCGCCGCGCCGTGCGTCACGCAGTCGAGCGCGACCTCGAGCGCGTCGTCGCGGCGGAAATCGTTGCGCATGCCGATCAGCATCGCGCGTTCGAGCATGTCGGGCGACCCGTACGGCGTCCACGTATCGCGCACGCCGTCGTTGCCGCCGATGACCGTCACGCCCGCCGCACGGCACGCGGCCACCGGCGGTACGGGCACCGCCGCCGGCGCGGTCGTGACGAGCCCGACGCCGAGTTCCGCCATCCGGGCAAGCAGCGCATCGCGCTCGCGTTCGGCGATATCGCCCAGACAGAACCCGTGGCTGATCGTCACCTTGCCCTGCATGCCGTGCGTCGCCGTGCGCTGCAGGATCAGGTCGAGCGAATACGCGCCCATCGAGCCGCGCTCGTGCAGGTGGAGGTCGAGCCCGCGGCCGTGGCGTTCGGCGATCGCGAACAGCACGTCCACCGCCTCGACCGGATCGCCTTCGATCGCGCACGGGTCGAGCCCGCCGAGCAGATCGGCGCCGGCGGCGAGCGCGTCGGACAGCAGTGCGTCGGTGCCGGGCCGCTTGAGCACGCCCGATTGAGGAAACGCGACGATCTGGATTTCAACCTGCCCGCGCAGCGTCTCGCGCGTCGCGAGCACGCCGTGCAGATGCCGCAGCCCGGCTTCGGTATCGATATCGACGTGGGTGCGGATACGCGTCGTGCCGGCCGCGAGGAATGCGCGCGCCAGCGCGAGCGACGCGACGCCGGCGTCGTGGCCGCTCGTCGCGCGATAGTGGCGCTCGTTCTCGATCCGGTCGACGAGGCGCGGGCCGACCTCGTTGCGATACCACGGCATCCCCCAGTGCGTCTTGTCGAGGTGCGTGTGGCCTTCGACGAGGCCGGGCAGCGCGAGCGCCCCCGCGCCGTCCTCGATCGCGCAGCCGGCGGGCGCGTCGAGCGACGGGCCGATGCGCGCGATGCGATCGCCTTCGATCAGGATGTCGAGCGCGGCGTCGGCGCTCGGGCGGACGTTGCGGATCAGCAGGTTCGTCATGTCGGTTCCGGTGTGGTCAGTCAGTGCGGTCGGTACAGTCGGTGCATCGGAACACGGCGCGTGCCGTGCCGCCGGCCGGGTCGGTCAGCGCGTGAAGCGCAGCGCAGGGGCGAACGGCGCGCCCGTGTCGCTTTCGCCGCGGCGGAATACCCAGCGCTCGGCCGGCACGCCCGCGACGGCCGCCGCCGCATTCGGCGCACGCACCGCGACGAACGTCGCGTCGCAGCCGACAGCGATTCCATAGTTCTCCTTGCCGATCACGCGCGCGCCGGCATGCGTCGTCATGTCCAGCGCGATGCCGAGCGCCTCGTCGGTGTAGAAGCCAGACCGATAGCCGACCATCATCGCGCGCTGCAGCATGTCGCCGTTGCCGTACGGCCACCATGCGTCGCGGATGTTGTCGTTGCCCGCGAACACGTGCACGCCCGCGTCGCGCAGCGGCTGTACCGGCGGAAACTCGCAGTCGCCCGGCGCATTCGTCAGGATCGACACGCCGGCTTCGGCCAGTGCCGCCGCGGTGCGCCGCACGTCGTCGTCGCTCACCTGGCCGAGCGCGTATGCATGGCTCACGTTCACGCGCCCGCCGAGCCCCGCCGCGCGCGTGCGCGCCGCGATCCGCAGCAGTTGCGCGATGCCCGTCTCGCCCGGCTCGTGCAGGTGGATGTCGATCTTCGCGCCGCGCTTCTCGGCGATGCCGAACACGATGTCGAGCTGGCCGTCCGCGTCGCCGTCGAGTGTCGTCGGGTCGATCCCGCCGACCACGTCCGCGCCTTCGCGCACCGCTGCGTCGAGGATCTCCGCGGTGCCGGGGCACGTGACGACGCCGGCCTGCGGGAACGCGACGAGTTCGATATCGACGATGCCGCGCCATTGCTCGCGCGCGGCCATCACGGCCTGCAGGTTCGACAGGCCCGTCGTCGCATCGACGTCGACGTGGCTGCGCATCGCGACCGTGCCGAACGCGGCGGCCTGCGCGATCAGCGCATTCGCGCGCTCGACGATCGGCGGCGCGGCCGCGAGCTGGCGCTTCTCGACCGCGAGCCGCTCGCGCAGCGTGCCGACCGTTTCGTGCGGCACCCAGCGATCGCCGACGAAGCTCTTGTCGAGGTGGATGTGGCCATCGACGAAACCGGGCAGCACGACGCGGCCGTCGAGGTCGATCGTTTCCGCGCCGGGCGCGGCCGCATGATCGGCACCGATCGCGGTAAAGCGGCCGTCACGGACGACGAGGTTGACGGGCTGGCCGCCGGCGTCGACGGCGTTGATGAAGATACGATCGGTCATGGCTCGGAATGTGGGGCCGGCGCGGCACGTCACCGGCGCGGACAGGGGAAGGAACCGCAGCCGGCACGGCGCAACCGTTGGCAGGGAGTCCGGCCACGATATCGGACAGCACCGGCCGAGGCCAATTAAATGTCGCGATGCCGCGCATTCGATTTCGCGATGCGCGGCGCAAAGGCCGTGCCAGCCACGTGCGGCTGCGGGGTCCGATCTCGTCGGCGACGGCCCGCATGCCGATGGCGCGTCGGGTGACGTCGCCGAAGCCGAAGTTTCGCGCGCCGGCATCGAGAGGCCGACTGCCTCGCAGGATAAGCCGCCGGATCGCTGTCTATCCGCGTGATCGCAGTTGCCGAACGGGCGCCGCCGCCCTCGCCGGGCATTGCGCGATCGCCCCGCCCGGGCGGCGATTTACGCGGCAACAGACTTTACACGTTGTTACCCGGCCGCACCGGACGCGCCACCTGCCATTCCTTATACTCACGCCGAGTTCGCCACCCGTCCTGGAATTCGTCCGCGAACCCGTTGCCGATGCAGGAATCATCATGATGCGCATGCCTTCCACGAAGACCGTTCTGTTCGCCTCGCTCGTCGCCGTCGCGGCGCTTCCGCTGACCGCCTGCGTCGCGCCGGGTTACTACGGCGCGCAGCCGGGGTATCAGCAACAGCAATACGCGACGCCCGGCTACGCGCAGCCCGCGTATTCGCAACCGGGCTACGTGCAGCAGCAACAGCCGTATCCGAACCAGGCGCCGCAACCGTACGATCAGTACGGCAACCAGCAGCAATACGGGTCGCAGCCGTATGACCAGTACGGCAATCAGCAGCAATACGGCAACGGCTACGGCACGCAGTACGGCACGGTCTCGAACATCCAGCCGGTCAACGGTTCGGTCGGCCCGTCGGGCGTGGCCGGCACCGTCGTCGGTGCGCTGGTCGGCGGCCTGGTGGGCAACCAGTTCGGCCGCGGCCATGGCCGCGATGCGGCGACCGTGATCGGTGCGCTCGGCGGCGCGGTGGCCGGCAACCAGATCGGCCAGCAGATGGGCGCCGCGCAAGGCCCGAGCAGCTACCGGATCGACGTGCAGGTCAGCGACGGCACGATGCGCTCGTTCGACGTGCAATCGCCGGGCAACCTCCGGCCGGGCGATCGCGTGCAGATCAACGGCAACCAGCTGGCGCGGTATTGATTCGGACGCGGTGCGCCTGACCTGATCGGGCGCATCTTCGCGCGTTTGACGTCGGGGCCGGTTCGGCGCGACGGCGTACCTGCTTCACCCCATCCTTATCCTTCGTCCCGGCGCGGCGCACATGATGCGCCGCCGACATTGCCGCGACACCGTCGCCCTCAACGCCCCCGTCGCGCGATCGCTCACCCGCATCAACGCCCGCGCTCCCGCGCCTGGCCATCACACCCGCTCGATGCCGAGCCCGACGCGCGTCGACCGCGCGGCTGCGCGACGCGCGCAAGTCACGCGGCCTGACGCTCGCGCAACTGTCCGAGCGTTCCGGTATCGCGGTGTTGACGATTTCGAAGGCCGAGCGCGGCGACATTGCACTCACCTACGACAAGTTCGCGGCGCTCACGCATGCGCTCGCGCTCGACTTCGACACGATGTTCGGCCGGCCCGCGCCCGCCGGCGCGATGACGCCGTCGTTCACGCCGGCCGGCCAGCAGATGGTCTACGACACGCCGAACCATGCGTACGGGATGCTCGCGAACGACTTGACCGGCAAGCGGATGGTGCCCGTGCGCGGGCGGATCCATGCGCGCAAGCTGTCGGACTTCGCCGACTACATCCGGCACAGCGGCGAGGAGTTCGTGTTCGTGCTGAGCGGCGAGCTGGAGCTGCGCTTCGAGAACGGCCACGCGTACCGGCTCGGCGCCGGCGACAGCCTGTACTTCGACAGCGCTGTCGGGCACGTGTACCTGAGCCTCGGCGACACCGATGCCGAGGTGCTCGCGTGCTGTGTCGACGGCGACGCGCGGCGGCCGCGCGACGCGATCTGAACGCAACGGCGCGGCCACGGCGAGCGGTGCGCCGAACGCCGACACGCGCAATCCGGATTCCCGTTAGGATCAGTACGATGCATCCCGCGGCCATATCGGCCATATCGGCCCGCGCCGGCATGCACGACCCTCAACCGGAATCCCCTCGATGACGATCACGACTCGCCTGCTCGACGCGGCCGACGCCGCCCGTTTCCAGACCGTTCGCCTGCGTGCGGTCGACACCGCGCCCACTTCTTTCCTGCCGACGCCCGACGAAGAATCGCAGGTGCCGGTCGACGAATTCGCGATACGCATCACGCCGACCCACGAACGTGCCGTGTTCGGCGCATTCGACGGCGATACGCTCGTCGGCATCACCGGCGTGCGCCGCGATGCGCGCGCGAAGATCGCGCACAAGGCGACGATCTGGGGCGTGTTCGTCGATCCCGCGTATCGCGGGCAGGGCATCGCGCAGACACTGCTCGAAAACGCGACCGCGCATGCGGCGCAGGCGTGGGGCTGCAAGCAACTGATGCTGTGCGTGAACGAGGTCAACGCCAACGCGGAGCGGTTGTACGCCTCGCAAGGGTTCGTCCGGTTCGGCACGGAACCGCGCTCGCTGTTCGTCGACGGGCGGTTCTACGACGAACACCACATGATCAAGACGCTGGCTTGACGCGTCCGGTCTGGCGATCGCGTTTGCCGGCCGCGCCCGGACGCAAACGCTCGCCCCCTCTCGCCCATGCGCATGCCGGCATGCCTGCCCGGCAATCGTCTCGTTCGTCGGCGCCGACTACTGGCGGCGCCTCCCCGACGAGATGTTGTGAATATTTATGCGCAAAAACTTTTATTGAAAAACGCGCGCCAAGCGATGCCCACCGGGTCGATTGCTCACTCACCCGTCGCCGCGATCGTTCCCGTCGCCGGCTCGCGCCCTGCGGAGGCGGCCGGCTCGAAGATCAGCACCATGTCGCCACGGTAACGTCCATTGGCTGGCGCCGCGTCGCCGGCAGCCCGCGCTTGCGCGCTGACCTTCACCTGACGGGTTTCGTCATAACCGTCGAAGCCGTCGTGCCCACGCTTTCCCAGCGTGAGCACGCGAGCGGCGTCGACAGTAATTTCGGCGTCGGCCGCGCTGCCCGCCAGCACGACCTTCGCGTTGGTCAGGTCGTCGCGGCCATTCGACAGCCTTAGCGGCTGCAGCAATGTGACGTTGATGTCTGGATTCGTCGTCCGTACGCGGATCGGCAGCGTTGCGCCGAGGGCCCGCTGGTCGCGATCCGTCGCGGTCAGTTCGACCACGTCGTATGCGGCGTTGTCCGGCCTCGAAACGAACAGGCTGTCGCCAATGTGCGCGGTCAACGTGATCCGCTTGACGACGGCTTGCGGCGACGTCGGGCCGGCGTGGGCAATGCCGGCCAATGCGCCGCATGCGACGAGTGCGGTGAGATGTGTTCCGATCTTCATTGAAGTGCTCCGTTTTCCGGATGGTTGTCGTTCGGGCACCTGATTCCGTCATCGCAGGAAAATCCGGGATTCATTTATCCCAAAATTAGCCGGCAATATCCCCGTGGAATTCGATATACCCAGCCGCATACGCGAACGCGCCGAGTCGGCGGATGCCATCTCGTACGCCGCCAGGATACGATCGCCAGCCTTTACCGGCAGGCTCCGACGCGCTCCTCTCGTCACGGCATGCAATAACGATAGGTCACGGAACGTCCACTAAAAATCCATGGAAACCTGCACGGTTCTTTCAGGATTCCATTCACCAATGCCATCTCGGAATCAAATAGGACACGGGAGTCGATCGCACCAATTTCCGCCCGCCCCCAACCCGCCTCGGTAATTCCGCCTCTGTTCAGCCCCCTGCCGGCCGCGCTATCGTTTCTCCTTCTTCACAGCCCAGGAGCTGCCTTTGCCTTCCCGCCACGGAGTCGACCTCATCCGCGCCCGCGCGCTGTTCGATCGCGAGCGCCAAGCGTTCACCGAAGCCATGCCGGTCTCCCGCGCCCTGTCCGCGGAAGCGTCCGAGCACTTGCTGTTCGGCGTGCCGTTGCACTGGATGCAGGACTGGTCGACGCCGTTCTCGCTGTATGTGAAGGAGGCGCGCGGCGCGACGTTCACCGACGTCGACGGCCATCGCTACGTGGATTTCTGCCTCGGTGATACGGGCGCGATGTTCGGCCATGCGCCCGAACCCGTCGCGCGTGCGCTCGTCGAACAGGCGACGCGCGGTTACACGACGATGCTGCCGAGCGAGGACGCCGCATGGGTGTCGCGCGAACTCGCGCGCCGCTTCAAGCTGCCGGTCTGGCAATTTGCGCTGAGCGCCAGCGACGCGAACCGCTTCGTGCTGCGCTGGGCGCGCGCGGCCACCGGCCGCAACACGATCGTCGTGTTCAACGGCTGCTATCACGGCACGGTCGACGACGTATTCGTCGATCTCGTCGACGGCCGCCCGGTGCAGCGCGACAGCCTGCTCGGGCAATCCTACGACCTGCTCGCCAACACGCGCGTCGTCGAATTCAACGACCTGGCCGCGCTCGAAGCCGCATTGAAGGAGGGCGACGTGGCATGCGTGCTGGCCGAGCCCGCGATGACGAACATCGGGATGGTGCTGCCTGACCCGGGCTTCTGGGCGGCCGCGCGCGAGCTGACGCGCCGCTACGGCACGCTGCTCGTGATCGACGAGACGCACACGATCAGCAGCGGCCCGGGCGGCTACGCGGTCGCGCATGATCTCGACGCGGACATGCTGGTGGTCGGCAAGCCGATCGCGGGCGGCGTGCCGTGCGCGGTGTACGGGTTCAGCGCCGAATTCGCGGAACGCGCGAAGCAGGCGAAGCTGAACGCGCCGCCCGGCCATTCGGGCATCGGCACGACGCTCACCGCGAACATGCTCGCGATGCATGCGATGCGTGCGACGCTCGCCGAAGTCGCGACCGACGCCGCGTATGCACACATGTTCGAACTCGCCGCGCGGCTGGCGACGGGGCTCGAACAGGCGATCGCGAAACACGGGCTGCCGTGGTGCGTGACGCGTATCGGCGCGCGCACCGAGTTCCAGTTCGCACCCGTGCCGCCGCGCAACGGCACGATCGCGGGCGCGCAGCTCGACAGCGAACTCGAGCACATCGTGCACCTGTACCTGCTGAATCGCGGCGTGCTGATCACGCCGTTCCACAACATGATGCTCGTATGTCCGCAAACGACGGCCGACGATGTCGACCGGCTCGTCACGCAATTCGACGCGTGCCTGGGCGAACTGGCGTGATGTGATGCATCGCCCGTCCGGCCCGCCCGCAGCAGCGCGGCCGGACGCACGCCCGGCGCGACTTCCGCAGATCAGTCGGCGCGCGCACTCGCTTCCGGTTCCACACGCTGCGCCTCACGCGTATCGCCGTGGCTACTTCGGCAGATCCGTCGGATCGACCTGCGTGCCGGGCACGCCTGCGGAGCGCGCACTCACTTCAAGCTCGTCGCGCAGCGCCGCACGCGTATCGGCGCCGCCCGGGCCCGGCCCCGACGCCCGCCCGCCATCGAGCGCCGGCAGGATGTAGCCGTTCACCATCCGGCGGAACAGCTTCACGTTCTCCGCATCGCGCAGGCCACCGTCAATCGGCAGCACGCCCGTCATCACGATCACCGTGTTGCGCTTCGGCAGCACCGTGATGAATTGCCCCTTGAAGCCCATCGCGTCGAATTCGGGCTCGCTTTCGACGATGTTGTTGATCCACCAGTAGTAGCCGAAATGCGCCGACACACGCGGCGACGTCATCTGCGCGATCCACGCCTGCGGCACCACCTGCCGCCCCTGCCAGCGCCCACCGTCGAGCACGAGCATGCCGATCTTCGCCATGTCGACCGCGCGCAGCCGCAGCCCCCAGCCGGCCGACACGAGCCCCGTGCGATCCGCGCGCTCCCATGTCGCGCGCTTCATGTCGAGCGGGGCGAACAGACGCGCCTGCGCATAGCGCTCGACGGGTTCGCCGGCCGCCGCGCTCAACATCGCCGACGCGAGGATCGGGTTCACGTCGGTGTAGTCGAACTGCGTGCCGGGCGCGACCTTCGGCGCGGCCGAGACAGCAAGCTTCAGCCGGTCGGGCGCGGTGTAGTAGATCGGATCGTCCTTCGGGCTGAAGTCGTAATGCAGTCCGCTCGACATCGACAGCACGTGCTTCAGCTCGATGCCTCGCTTGTCCGCGAGCGCGCCGCCGAGGTCGGGGCGCCACGCGGCGAGCCGCGCGGCCACCGGCTCGTCAAGATGCACGGCGCCCTGATCGACCAGGATGCCCGCGACGAGCGACGTCACGGCCTTCGTCACCGAGTACAGCTCGTAGGTCGAATCGCGCGACGCGTTCGCACCGTAGCGCTCGAAGATCAGCTTGCCGTCCTTCACGACGAGCAGGCTGTAGACGTCGAGCTTCTGCTCGCGGATCCAGCGCGACAGCTCGACGAGCTTGCGCGAATCGACGCCGGCGTCCTCCGGCGCAGCGGCTTCGATACCGGTTTCATGCAGTGGCGGCAGTGCATCGGCCGCATGCGCTGCCGCCAGCGTCGGCACCGGCGCGAGCGCACCGCTGCCGATCAGCAGCGTCGCAAGCCGCGCGAGCAGCCGGCGCATGAAAGGCGCGGCACGCGATGCGGGCCGCCGCGAATCGGGCCATGCATCCGGATTGGCGATCATGTTCGTCATCTTTATCAAATCTCCGGCGCATCGTTGAATGCGGCGGCCGTGCCGGGCACGCCCTTCGTCTCGCGGCTGCGCGCCAGCTCGTCGCGTAGCGCCTGCGTCGTTTCCGCGCGCTCGACCGGCGGCTGCGCCGGCGTCAGCGCGGGCAGGATGTAGTCGTTCACCATCCGTCGATACAGGTTCAGGTAGGCTGCGTCGCGCAAGCCGCCGTCGGTCGGCAGCAGGCTCGTCATGACAACGACCGCGCGCTGCGCGGGCAGCACCGTGATGAACTGCCCCTTGAAGCCCATCGCGCCGAATTCCGGCGTGCCGTGTTCGACGACGTGACTGATCCAGCAGTAGTAGCCGTAATCGGCCGCGGCCGGCGACGGCGTCGTCATCTGCCGGATCCAGCCTGCCGGCACGATCTGCTTGCCGTTCCAGCGGCCGTTGTCGAGCAGCAGCATGCCGATCTTGGCCATGTCGACCGCACGCAGCCGCAGTCCCCAGCCGCCCGCCACCGCGCCGGTACCGTCGGCGCCACTCCAGCGGTAGTGCGCGAAGCCGAGCGGCTCGAACAGCCGCGAACGCGCGAACGCGTCCTCGCGCTCGCGCGCGGCGATCGACACGGCCGTGCCGACCAGCACCGGGTTCACGTCGATGTAGTCGAACTGCGTGCCGGGCGGCCGCGCCGCGCGGCTCGTCACCGCGACTTTCAGCCGGTCGGGCGCTTCGTAGTACAGCGGATCGGTGCCTTCGCGCGTCGTGTAGCGCAGCCCGCTCGACATCGACATCAGGTGGCGCAGCTCGATGTCCCGCTTGTCCGCGAGTTCGCTCGCGAGATCGGGCCGCGCAGCCGCGATCAGCGGCGTGACCTTCGTCGACGGGCCGAGCTTGCCCTCGCCGTCGAGGATGCCGGCGAGCAGCGCGGTGATCGTCTTCGTCACCGAATACAGCTCGTAGTTGTGATCGCGCGTGAGGCCGTCGCCGTAGCGCTCGAACACGATCTTGCCGTCCTTCACGACGACGAGGCTGCGCACGGTCATCCTGTCGCGGCGCAGCCATTCGGACAGCCGCACGAGCGGCGCCGAATCGACGCCGGCCGATTCGGGTACGACGCTCGGCATGTCCTGCGGCGCGCCGCCGGCGGCCAGCGCCGGCCCGCCGCATGAACCGGCGACGATCGCTGCGGCCGCGATGCCACGCATTGCGTTGGAAATACTCATCCTTGCTCCTGCTGAAACCGCGCCCGCCGCGTGGAACGGGCGCTCACATCGATGGACGTCAATCGAGGCACGGCTTGCCGGCCGGCACGAACTGCCCGCGCCCCGGCTCGGCCGCGAGCAGGCGGCCATCCTCGACGAGCAGCTCGCCGCGCGACAGGCAATGACGCGGCCAGCCCGTCACCTCGATCCCTTCGTAGGGCGTGTAGTCGACCGCATGATGCAGCGACGCATTCGCGATCCGCACGCGCTTGTCCGGATCCCACACGACGATGTCCGCATCGGCGCCGACCGCGATCGTCCCCTTGCGCGGATACAGCCCGTACAGCTTCGCGGGGCGCAGCGACGTGAGCTCGACGAACTGGTGCAGCGACAGCCGCCCGTGACGCACGCCGTCGAACAGCAGCGGCAGCCGCGTCTCGAGCCCCGGAATCCCGTTCGGGATATGGTCGAACGAAACGGCCTGCCCGCCCGGATGCTTGCCGCACGGATCGTCGTAGCTGAACGGCGCATGGTCGGACGAGAACACCGAGAATACGCCCTGCTTCAGCGCCTTCCACACGGCCTGCTGGTTCGCCGGATCGCGCGGCGGCGGGCTGCATACGCACTTTGCGCCTTCATAACCGTGATCGTCATGGCCGAGATCGGCGGCCGTCAGATACAGGTATTGCGGGCACGTTTCGGCGAGAATCGGCAGCCCGCGCGACTGCCCCCAGCGGATCTGCTCGATCGCCTCCGCGCCCGACACGTGCACGATCAGGATCGGCACGTCGACGAGTTCCGCGAACGCGATCGCACGATGCGTCGCTTCGCGCTCGACCACGGCCGGCCGCGCATGCGCATGGAAACGCGGTGCGACGTGGCCGTCGCCGAGCAGCCGCTCGGTGAGCCAGCCGATGCAGTCCGAATTCTCCGCATGCACCATCACGAGCGCGCCGTGCTCGCGCGCGACCGACAGCACGTCGAGCATCTGGCGGTCGTTCAGCTTCAGGTCGTCGTAGGTCATGTACACCTTGAACGACGTGTAGCCGTTCGCGATCAGCCGCGGCAATTCTTCCGCCAGCACGTGCGGCGTCGGATCGGCGACGATCAGGTGAAAGCCGTAGTCGACCAGCGCACGCCCTTCGGCACGCCGGTGATAGTCGTCGACGGCCGCCTGCAGCGACTGCCCCTTCGCCTGCGCGGCGAACGGGATCACGGTCGTCGTGCCGCCGCACAGCGCCGAGCGCGTGCCGGACAGGAAATCGTCGGCCATCCGCAGCCCGTCGGGCATCGGCTGGTCGAGATGGCAGTGCGCATCGACGCCGCCCGGCATCACGAGCATGCCGCTCGCATCGAGCTCGCGCGGCGCGCGCGGCAGCCCGTGACCGAGCATGGCCACGCGCCCCGCGCGGATGCCGATGTCGCACGAGAACCGGTCCGCCGCCGTGACGACGTCGGCGTGCCGGATCACGAAATCGAGATCGTTCGACATGGCGCCCGCCTCAGATCACTTCGCTGAAGAGACGGCCCCAGCCCTTCACCTGCCGCGTGTCGTAGTCGGCAAGCTGCAGCGACTTCCACACGACGGTCGAGATCGTGTCGTAGATCGGGATGCCCGTTTCCTCCTCGAGCGCCGGCACCAGGTGCGCGGCGTTCAGGTTCGTGCAGAAGATCGAGATCGCGCGCGGGCCGGCCGCCGCGACTTCGCGCACCATGTTGCCGATCTCGTCGCCCGTCACTTCGGAGAACGAGAAATTGACCTTCAGGTTCAGGTGACGCTCGGCGATGCAGTTCAGCCCCGAACGGCGATAGTTGTCGACGATCTTCGTCTGCACGTCGTCGAGATACGGCGTGACGAGGCCGAACTCGTGCGCGTTCGTCTTCTTCAGGATCTCGTTGAGCGCGAGCACCGACGTGGTGGCCGGAATGCCGGTCGCCGCGGTGATGCGCTCGCACAGCCGCTCGTCGGCGTCGAAGCCGAGCCAGCCCGACGACGTGCCGTTCCATGCGATCACGTCGACCTTCGCGTCGGCGAGCAGCAGCGCGGCCTGGATGATCTTGTCGTCGTCGAACTGGCCGAGCGCCTGGCCCGTCAGCGAGATCTCGGTGACCGGAAAGCGCGCGAAGTGCGCGGACACGCCCGGCAGGCCGGCGACCATCGCGCTCGTCAGCGGTTCGAGCGACGTGTTGGAGGACGGGGTGAGCATGCCGAGCAGGGTACGTTTTTTCATGACGGGTTTCTCTCTACCAGTGAATGCAGTCGATGCAGTGAAAGGGGTCGGTCAGACGGGGAGCTTGTTTTCGTAGTCGATCGCGCTGGAGCACACGAGCAGGCCGACGCCGGCCGCCGCGAACACCATCAGCGCAAGGAAATAGGAACCGGTGAACTGCACGATCGCGCCGACGACGATCGGCACGGTGATGCCGCCGATGTTGCCGCCGAGGTTCATCAGGCCGCCGAGGAAACCGATCTTGTTGCGCGTGCCGAGCGACGACGGGATGCACCAGTACAGCCCGCACCAGCGAAGGAAGAACAGCGTCGACGACAGCAGCGCGACACACACGACGGCGTCCTTCACATACGCGACCGAGAAGATCGACACGGTGGCGATCACCGCCGCGATGCCGAACAGCGTGCGCATCACGACGTTCGGGCGGCCGCCCGCGGCCTTCCACTTGTCGGCGATCCAGCCGCCGAGCAGTTCGCCGACGAAGCCGCTGAAAAAGATGATGAAGGTCGAGCCGCCCATCTGCTTGATGTCGAAGCCGTGCACCTTGTGCAGGTAGTTCGGCATCCACGTGAGCAGCCCGTAGAACACGCTGTTGAAGCACATCCAGCCGAAGAACATGCACCACACCGAGCGGTACTTGAAGAAGTCGCGCGAACGGCCCGACGCGCCGGCCGGCTCGGCCGCGAGATCGCTCGCATGCGACGCCTCGATGTATTCGGCTTCGAGGTCGTTGACGCCCGCATGCTCGCGCGGCGAGTTGCGGATGTAGTGCCACGCGAGCAGCCCGGCCAGCACGGTGCCGATGCCGGCCACCGCGAACGCGAGCCGCCACGAGCCGAGCACCGCGATCAGCCCGGCGATCAGCACCGCGCCCAGGGCCGCACCGAGCGGCGCGCCGCCGTCGAGCAGCGTGGCGCCGCGGCCGCGCTCGGTCTGCGTCATCCAGATCGCGTTGAGCTTGCCGCCGGCCGGGTAGATCGGCGCTTCGGCCGCGCCGAGGCCGAGGCGCGTGAGCAGCAGCGACGGTGCATTCGTGCACAACGCGGCGATCGCCTGGAAGAAGCCCCAGAACACGGTCGCCGTCGCGATCACGATACGCGGCTTGAACCGGTCGGCCAGCATCCCGCCCGGGATCTGCATCACGGCATAGGTCCAGAAGAACGAGCTGAGGATCAGACCCTCCATCGCGGGCCCGATATTGAACTCCTGCGAGATGTAAGGCATGGCGACGGACAGCGATGCGCGATCGACGTAGTTGATCGCGATGAGGCTCAGCATCACGACGAATATCTTCCAGCGAACAGCGGATTTGCCGACCGTCAGGGCGGCGACACCGGAGGTTGAAGACATGGACGGACTCCAGGAGTGGACGAGGATGATCAGGACGTCGCGCAACGTGGAGCCGAGTATAGGATTAGAAATTTATAATTACCGTTAGCGTAAACGCTTGGTTTGATTGAGATTCTTTTATCACGATGTTGGTGCAGGGTAAGCCCCGATATCGTGATAAGCTCGCACCATCATGAGCCAGACACCCCGCAATCCCCTGCTTCTGCGCACGCGCGGCATGGCCGCCGAGATCGCCGCGCGCCTGCGCGTGATGATCGACGAGGGCGAATTGCCGCCCGGCGCGCGGATCGACGAAAAGGAACTCAGCCTCGCGTTCGACGTGTCGAAAACGCCGCTGCGCGAAGCGCTGAAGGTGCTCGTCGCGGAAGGCGCCGTCACGCATCGCCAGTACATCGGCTATCGCGTCGCGTCGATCGACCTCGACGACCTGGTCTCGACGTTCGAGCTGCTGCACGGGCTCGAGGCGATGGCGGGCGAGTTGCTGCGCAAGCGGATCGGCACGGCGACGCTCGCCGCGCTGCAGGCGAAGCACCGGAAAATGGTGGAGTGTCATGAAGCCGGCAAGCGCATCGAGTATTTCCGGCTGAACCAGCAGATTCATCAGATGATCGTCGACGCGGCCGGCAACCCCGTGCTGTCGGGCATCTATGCGTCGCTGATGTCGAAGGTGCATCGCGCACGCGGCGCCGCGAACACGGACACGCTGCGCTGGGCCGAGTCGCTGCACGAGCACGAGGACATCATGGCCGCGCTCGCCGACCCCGACCATGCGGTGCTGCCGCAGGTATTGCGCAGCCATTCGGAAAACACCGCGCGCGAGGTGCTCGCGATCCTCGATCGCACGGGCACGGCCGACGCGCCGGAACAGCGCTCGGCCGGGCGCGTGAAGGCTGCCGGCTGACGATCCGCTAGGCTGCCTGCAACGCCCGCCGCGCCACTTCCGCGAAATACCGCGCGCCCACCGGCAGGATCGCGTCGTTGAAGTCGTACGTCGCGTTATGCAGCGGCACGCCGCCGAGGCCACCCGCTTCACCGTTGCCGATGAACACGAAATTGCCGGGCACCGCCTGCAGGAACGCGCCGAAATCCTCCGAGATCATCATCGGCTGCACGTCGGCATTCACCGCCTCCGCGCCCGCGACCTGCGCCGCGGCCCGCACCGCCGTGTCGACCCACTCCGGCGAATTCACCGTCGGCGCGAACTCGTGCGTGTACTCGAACGTGCACGCCGCGCCGTGCGTGCGGCAGATCCCTTCGCTGATCTCGCGCATCCGCGTTTCCAGCAGCGCCTGCACGTCGCGCGAATAGCTGCGCGTGTCGCCCTTGATCGTCACCGTCGACGGCAGCACGTTGCGCAGCCCGTCGGTGATGAACTCCGTGCACGAGATCACCGCCTGCTGACCCGGATCGAGATTGCGCGACACGATCGTCTGCAGCGCGAGCACGACCTGCGCGCCGATCACGATCGGATCGATGCCCATGTGCGGGCGCGCCGCATGCGTGCCGCGCCCGTCGATCCGGATCACGAAGTTGTCCTCGCTCGCCATGATGCCGCCCGCGCGCGTCGAGAAGGTGCCCGCGCGCATGCCCGGCATGTTGTGCGCACCGAAAATCGCGTCGACCGGGAAGCGCTCGAACAGCCCGTCGGCCATCATCGCCTTCGCGCCGCGGCCATGCTCCTCGGCCGGCTGGAAAATGAAACGCACGGTCCCGTCGAAATCCTTGCGCTCGGCCAGCAGTCGTGCCGCACCGAGCACCATCGACATGTGGCCGTCGTGCCCGCACGCGTGCATCTTGCCCGGCGTGCGCGACGCATGTTCGCGGCCCGGCGCGTGCTCGGCGATGTTCAGCGCGTCCATGTCCGCGCGGATGCCGATCGCGCGCTTGCCGGTGCCGGCCGTCAGGTTCGCGACGAGCCCCGTGCCGCCGATCCCGCGATGCACGTCGAGCCCGAGTGTCGTCAGGATGCGCGCGACGTAGTCCGACGTGTTCACTTCCTCGAAACCCGTCTCCGGATGCTGGTGCAGGTGGCGGCGCCAGGTCTTCAGTTGCCCCTGCAGCGTGCTTTCGTCGATTGCGTCCATTGCGTTTGCCTCGTCGGTCATAGTCGGTCGTCGTCGGTCGTGATGTCGTTCAGGCCGCCACCGTCGCGCGGTCCAGCCAGTCGCGCTGCCGCGCGAGCACGGCGTCGGCCGCCTCGCCGACGCAGCTCCGGTACACGGACGGCGCCGTCGCGCCTTCCGTATTGATCGCCAGCACACGCGAATGCGCGTCGAGCCCCACCTGCCGCGCGCGTGCCGGGTCGCGCATCAGCACGTCCAGCCCCGCGACGCCGGCCGCGCCCGATTCGCCGGCCACGACCGGCACGTCGCGTTCGCTGCCGGCCGCGAGGCCGCGCATCGCCTGCACCGCGTCTTCGTCGTCGATCAGCATGAAATGGTCGATGCACATCTCGAGGAAATCCCACGCCAGCGGCGACGCCTCGCCGCACGCGAGCCCGGCCATCACCGAATCGACGCTGCCGGTCGCCTTGGTGGCGCGCCCGGCCAGTGCACTCTGGTACAGGCAGTCGGCCTGGCGCGGCTCGACGACGATGAAATGCGGCCGCTCCACGCCGTCGCGCTCCCACAGATAACTCGCGACGCCCGCGGCGAGGCCGCCCACGCCGCCCTGCAGCAGCACGTGCGTGAACGGCCGCCCGCCGTCCGGCGCCGCCTGCGCGGCGGCCTCGGCGGCGATCACGCCGTAGCCCTGCATCACGTCGCGCGGAATCGCTTCGTAGCCGTCGTACGACGTATCCGATACGACATACCAGCCGTTCGCCTGCGCGAGCTGTGCCGCGCAGACCACCGATTCGTCGTAGTTCCCCGCGATGCGCACGATCCGCGCGCCGTACGCGGAGATCGCGCGCTCACGCTCCGCATCGACGTTCGCGTGCAGCACGATCACGCACCCGCAGCCGATCGCGCGCGCGGCGGCGGCGAGCGCGCGGCCGTGATTGCCGTCGGTCGCGCTGATCACCGTCAGGTCGGCCAGTTCCGCCGCATAGCGGCCGGTGACGAGCCCTTGCGGATCGAGATCCTGCTGGCGGCGCAGCCGCTTCACGAGCCGCACCAGCGCGATCGGCGCGCCGAGCGCCTTGAAGCTGCCGAGCGGCGAGCGGCACGACTCGTCCTTCACGCTGACGCTCGCGACGCCGAGCCGCGCGGCGAGATCCGGCAGCACGCGCAGCGGCGTGCGCGCGTGGCCGACGAGCGGCCAGTGCGACAACCACGCGCCGCTTTCGTCGGCCGACGCGATGTTCATCACGCGGCGCAGCGCGTGGGGATAGGCAGCGCGCGATGCGCGGGGGTTGGCGATCAGCATGGCGAAAGGCTCGGGAACAGGGCCGCGCCGGCGGCCCGTCGGGTGGATCGGATCGGGCAAGCGCGGGTTGCGTTCGCCGTCGGTCCGAAAAATAATATTGCGCATCCCGGTCAATAAAATCGCCGAATCGACCGCCTAGACGCAAAAATTTCTCATTCTTTCGAGGTTTCAAGCGCCATCATGACCACCCCACTCGATGCGTTCGATCGCAAGCTGCTGATGGAAATCCAGCGCGACGCGCAGACGCCGCAGAGCGAACTCGGCGCGCGCGTCAACCTGTCGACCGCGGCCGTGAACCGGCGCCTGAAACGTCTCGCGGACGACGGCGTGATCGAGCGCTACACCGCCGTCGTCGCACCGGACAAGGTCGATCATCCGCTGACGATCGTCGTCAACGTCGAGGTCGAAAGCGAGCAGATCGACCAGCTCGACGCGATGAAACGTGCGTTCGAGCGCTGCCCGCAGATCCAGCAGTGCTACTACGTGACGGGGGAATGGGATTTCGTGCTGATCGTCGCGGTGCGCAACATGGATCAGTACAACGCGCTCACGCGCGAGCTGTTCTTCGCGAACAACAACGTGAAGCGGTTCAAGACGCTGGTGAGCATGAGCCGCGTGAAGGTCGGGCTCGAGGTGCCGGTCGATCCGGGCGAATGAGTGAGTGAACGAGTGAGCGATTGCACACATGAAGCGGCCGGCACGCGATCGCGCGCGCCGGCCGTTTCCCATCGACGGCTACGTCAGCGGCAACTGAAGCTCGCCGCCGAATTCACGTCGCCCGAACCGTTGTAGCGCGCCACCTGCGGATACGGGCACAGCGGGCGCGTACGACCCGCGCCCCATGACGCCGGCACATCCGCACTCGGCACCGCGTTCGTCGCGTCGCGCGCGGCGGCCACCACCGTAGCGGGCGCCTGCCCCTGCTCGACCCACGCGACGAGCGGCGTCAGCAGGTCGAACTGGTCGGCCGCCGGCCCGCCCGAACAGTGGTTCATCCCCGGCACCGGATAGAAGCGCGCGAAATCCGACGCATCGCCGCCGTTCGCCTGTGCGAGCCGCGCATACCAGTCGCGCGTGTCGTCGAACGAGAACACCGGGTCGCCCGTGCCGTGATAGACGAGCAGCTTCGCGCCGCGCGCCTTCAGCGCGGACAGGTTCGTCTCGTCGGGCGGCGTCATGAACGTCCACGCGGATTGCGTGTACGTGCCGTTCGTCGCGAAGATCGCCGGTGCGTCGTTGTCCATGTCGAAGCCGAGCGCGAAACCGGGCAGGTTCGCGAGCGTCGCAGCGCTTTTGGGCGGCGTCGTGAACGTGAACGCCATCGCGGCCGGATCGAGCGTGATCGAATTCGACTGCTTCCACGAGGCCCAGCCGCCACCGGCGATGCCCGGGTCGTACGGAAAACCCGCGTAGAGTGCCGTGCCCGCGCTGTTGCGTGCGCCCGTGAACACGTTCTCGAGCGCGGTCTTCTGTGCGGGCGTCAGGCAGGCGCCCGTGCGCGTGCCGTTCGCGCAAGTGGGGACGTCCGACTCGACGCTGAAGTGCGCCTGGCACGCGGCGACGTCCTGCACCATCCCGTCGGCCGCGCCGTCGAGCGCATCGCATTTCTCGAGGATCTTCGCGCCGACGAACTGCCGCTCCGCGTCGGTGAAGCCGCTGCGGATGTCCGGCAGCCCGTTCGTCCCGGTCGCCGAGGCGATCTTCGCGAACTGCTGCGCGCCGTACATCTCGCCGATCGCCGCCTTCGGCAGATGAAAGCCCGGATCGCCCGCGATGATGCCGTCGTAGTCGGCCGGGTTGCGCACGGCGGTGACCATCGCGTGACGGCCGCCGTTCGAGCAGCCGCCGAAATAGCTGCGGTCGGGCGCCTTGCCGTACGCGAGCCGGATCACCTGCTTCGCCATCGGCGTGAGCGCGTCGACCGCACCGTAGCCGTAGTCGATGCGCGCCTGCGGATCGAGGCCGAACAGCGGATTCTGCGCGGCACTGTGCCCGGAATCCGAACTGATCACGGCGAACCCCATGTTCAGCGCATCGTTCAACGGCCCGCCGCCGCCGATCTCGCCGGTCGCGGTCACGACATTGCCGTCGAGCCCGCCGTTCGCCTGGTAGAAGAAGCGGCCGTTCCACGCCTTCGGCAAGCGCATCTCGAAGCCGATTGCGTAGGTCTTGCCGTCCACCGCGCTCACGCGCTCGTTCATCTTCCCTTCGATCACGCAGTGCTCGGCGACCGGCTTGCCGGCCACCTTCAGCGTGCCCGCGGCCGCGGTCGTCACCGACGTGAACGACGTGTTCGCGTACGCGAGCTTCGCGGCGAGCGCGTCGCAGGTCTGCGCCATCGCGGCCGGCGTCGCGGCGCTCATATGTGTCGGCGTGGCGTTGACCGAATCGTCGCCGCCGCACCCGGCGAGCATCGCCGCCGCGGACAGCGGCGCAATGCAAAGGAATGCAGATTTTCTGTTCAAGATATCCCTCGTTCGTCAGGCTGCTGAATCAGAACATGTGCCGTACGCCGACCATCGCGCCGAGCTGCCCCATCCCTTCGCCGGGCGTCGTGCCGGGCCCGCCGCCGCTGACCGCGTAGCGTGCATGCGCGCTGTTCCACAGATACGACGACTGCGCGTAGACGGCCGTGCGCTTGGTCAGCAGATAGGTCGCGCGCAGCGTGGCCATCGTCGCGCGCGTGTCGTGCGCGCTGTTGACGATCCGGTAGCCTTCGCCGTCGACGACGAAATCCGGCTTGACCGCATACGACGCGCCGACGAAGAACAGGTCGGAATGCGCGCCCGGCGCGGCCGGCGAACCGGTCGACACGCGCCGCCCGATCCAGCCCGCGCCGATCCGCGCGCCGGCCGCCTGCGCATACGCGCTCACGTGCGTGCGCGCGTCCTTGCCGCCGCTGCTCGTGAAAGGAACGGGCGCCACGCCGTCGAAGAAGTTGGCGGCCGCGCCGGTACCGCCGCGCTGCTCCTCGTACGACGCCGCCGCGCCGAAATACGCGCTGTCGTACTTGAGCATCACCGACCAGTTGCGGCACTGCGTGGCGTCGCCCGGCACCTGCCCCGCGCACGTGCCCTGCCCCGGCGAGTTGCCGGTGCCCGCGCCGTCGCGGCCGAATGAATACGCGGCGCCGAGCGTCACGCCGCGATACGTGCCGACGTAGGTCACCGCATTGTCGGAGCGGCCGTTCGGCACGTACGCGTCGAACGAGCCGAGGCCGTAGATGTCGGGGCCGATGATGTCCGCGCCCTGCAGCGCGAGATAGGTCATCGTGTACTGGCGGCCGAACGCGAGCGTGCCGAAGCCGCCCTTCAGCCCGACGAACGCCTGCCGCCCGAACAGCCGGCCGCCCTGCCCGAGATCGCCGCCGCGCACGTTGAAGCCGCTTTCGAGCGTGAACACCGCCTGGTAGCCGCCGCCGAGATCCTCGGTGCCGCGCAGGCCCCAGCGCGACGGCAGCTCGCCCGTCACGCCCGGCATGCGTACCACGTGGTCGCCGGCCGCGTTCGCGTGCGACACGAACTCGACGCCCGTGTCGATGATCCCGTACAGCGTCACGCTCGACTGCGCGTGCGCGCCGGTCGCGGCCAGCGCGCATGCGCCGGCCGCCAGCAAGGCTTTGGTGTGCTTCATGGTGTTCGTCTCCAGACCTGTGTCGTAATCGCGCTCTACCGGCGCTCGTGGTTGAAATGGGAAGAAATCAGTCGTGCGCCTGCGGGCGCCGGATCAGCATCAGCGCAGCGACGGCGGCGACGAGCGTGACGGGAATGCTCGCGCCGATCACGACCGACGCGCTGCGGCCCATGGCGAGCAGTTCGGCGGCGGCGAGCGGCCCGACCACCGAGCCGAGGCGGCCGACGGCAACGGCGGAGCCGACGCCGGTGCCGCGCATCGCGGTCGGGTAATAGATCGCGGCCAGCGCATACAGCACCGACTGGCCGCCGACGACGAACATCCCGGCCGCGAACGCGGCGGCGGACAGCCACAGGAGTCCGGGCGCGATCGCCAGCGCGGCAAGCGAGAGCACGATCCCCGCGTACATGCCGCCGACCACGCGCGACGGACGCAAGCGGTCCATCGACATGCCGATGCCGAGCACGCCGAGGCCGCTGCCGATGTTGAAGAAGATCTGCACGATCCCGGCCTGGCTGCGCGCGAGCCCCTTCGCGGCCATCAGCGACGGCAGCCAGTTCAGCAGGAAATACAGCACGATCAGCGTGCAGAAGTAGCTGAGCCACAACGCCAGCGTCGTGCCGGTGCGCGAGCCGCCGAACAGCGTCTGTCCGACGCTGGGGCGCGCCGCGCCCGATGCGCTGACGTCGAGGAACGCACGCGATTCGGGCAGCAGTGCGAGCAGCAGCGGCGCGAGCAGCAGCGGGCCGACGCCCCCGACATAGAAAATGTGCCGCCATTCGGTGTCGCCTGCGAGCAGCACGCCGATCAGCGACGCGATCACGCCGCCGAACGGAATCCCGCAATACATCACGGCCACCGCGCTGCTGCGCGAGCGTGCGTCGACCGCTTCCGACGACAAGGCAATGAGGTTCGGCATCGCGCCGCCGAGGCCGAGGCCGGTCAGCGCACGAACGGCGACCAGCATCGCGAAGCTCGACACCTGCGCGGTCGCGATCGACAGCAGCCCGAACAGGCAGACCGACGCGATCAGCACGTGCTTGCGGCCGACCCGGTCGGCCAGCCAGCCGCCGAGCATCGCGCCCGGCAGCAGGCCGAACGTGCCCGCGCTGAACGCGAGCCCCATCTGTGAAACCGAGAGCCCGAATTCGTGGGCCATGCGCGGTGCCGCGACGCCGACCGACTGCAGGTCGAGCCCCTCGAGCAATGCGATCGCGAAACACAGGCCGAGCGTCGTCGCGACGGCCGGCCTTGCGGCAACGGAAGTGTCCATGTCGTCTCCTAACCGTGACTCGCGCGGCATACGCGGAACGCATGCGCGGTGTCCTTGCTTTATCGTGATCGGGTCTCGTCTATTTATCAGGTAACCTGATTAAGAACCCGAAAGAAAATCCCGTCGAGGGACGGGATGATTTAATAACAGGTAACCTGATATTTCAAGTGTCGCGAGCGCGGTGTTAACCCGCAACCCGTTCGTGGCCCGCGCCATGCCGCGGCATGGCCCGGCGCGGCCGGAGAAACCGGAACGAAAGACGCGGCGGCGTGCTCAGTCGCGCAGGTTGCGCACGAACAGCTCGAGCGTGCGGTGAACCTGCGCGACGTCGTCGGCGCTCACGTCGTCGCCGAGCATCCGGCGTTCGAGCGGCCGCAGCACCTGCTCGCATTCGCGCAGGATTGCCGAACCCTCGTCGGTCAGGCGCAGCAGGATCACGCGGCCATGGCTGGGATCGGCCTCGCGCGTCACGAAGCCGCGGGCGGCCATCGCAACCATCACTTCGTTCGCGGATTGCGGCGTGATGAACGAACGCACCGCGAGTTGCGCATTGGACAGCGCGCCGCGCGCCTCGAGCACCGACAGCGCCGTGTACTGCGCAAGCGTCACACCGAGCGGCACGAGCGCATCGCTCATCTGGCGGCGCAGCAGCCGGTCGAGATTGCCGATCAGGTAGGTAAGCCGCTGCTGCGAACGCATGCGCGGCCTGGCTTCGCTGGCGCGGGCCGTGCGTTTCGTGCCGGCCGGTTTGACGGGTGTCGAACTCATGAACGTGTCGGAAGGAGGATCGCGGGCCATCTTACCTCACGCGGTCCGTATATCAGGCCGTAATCAGCCCGTATATCGGCCCGTAATCGGCCCGCACGGCGGCTCGTGCCGGCCGGCGAGCCGCCCCGGGCCGTCCACGCCCGGCTCGGACGAACCTTATGCCGCGACGACCGGCAACGCCGCGCGGCAGCCCGCGTCCACCAGCGCGAGCCGGTGTGCGAATGCCGCGAGCGGATAGTCGAAGAAGTAGGTGCCGACCGCGCGCTTGCCCGCGCGGAACGAATCGTCTCCCGGCGCATCGCCGACGATGCGCAGCGTGCGCGCCCACGCGAACGCGAGCAGCAGCCAGCCGACCAGCGCGAGATAGTCGTCCGCGACCCGGTAGGGCAGATCCGGATCGTGCTCGCTCGCGCGGATCACGCCGGCCGTCACGCGCTCGAGCTCCGCGCACAGCGTGGCGACGCGCGCCCCGGCGTCCCTCGCCCGCTCGTCCGCTGCCGCCTGGACGCTCTGCGCGGCTTCCGCGCGAATCAACTCGAGCAGCGCATGCAGCGCCTCGCCGCGATCCCCCAGCACCTTGCGCACCAGCAGATCGATCGCCTGGATCTCGTTGGTCCCTTCGTACAGCATCGACACGCGGCAATCGCGCACCGTCTGTTCGATCCCGTATTCGTGAACGTAGCCGTAGCCGCCGAATACCTGCAACGCGTTCGACGCGGCCGCGAAGCCGTTCGCGGTGAAGAACGCCTTGGCGACCGGCGTGAGCAACGATGCCAGCCGCGACGCCGCGAGCCGTGCCGGCGGCTGCGGATCGTGCGCGGCGACGTCGAGCCAGTGCGCGATCCAGTAGCCGATCGCGCGCTCGCCTTCGACGATCGCCTGCGCATCGAGCAGGATGCGGCGGATCGCGGCGTGTTGCGCGATCGGCGCCGCCCTGCCCTGCACGCGCTCGCGCGCATAGGCCGACGCGGCCTGCCATGCGCTCTGCGCATGCCCGACACCCTGCATGGCGACCTGCAGGCGCGCCGCGTTCATCATCACGAACATCGATGCGAGCCCGCGATGCGGCTCGCCGACGAGCCAGCCCGCGGCCGCGTCGAAACGCATCGTGCAGGTCGGGCTCGCCTTCAGCCCCATCTTCTTCTCGATGCCGTCGCACCAGACGCCGTTGCGCACGCGGCCGCCCGGCGCGTCGAGCCACTTCGGCACGACGAACAACGACAGCCCCTTCGTTCCCGCCGGCGCATCGGGCAGCCGCGCGAGCACGAGGTGCACGATGTTGTCGGTCAGGTCGTGCTCGCCGCCGGTGATGAACAGCTTGCTGCCGCTGATCCGGTAGCCGTCGGCGGCCGGGTCCGGCACTGCCTGCGTGCGCAGCAGGCCGAGATCGCTGCCCGCCTGCGGCTCGGTGATGCACATCGTCGTCAGCCACTCGCCGCTCGCGATCTTCGGCAGCACGTCGCGCTTCAGGCGCTCGCCGCCGTGCGCGCGCAGGCACGCCACCGCGCCGTGCGTGAGCCCCGGCGACATCAGCCACGCATGGTTCGCCCCCGCGAGCATCTCCTGCAGCGCGACGTCGAGCAGATGCGGCAGCCCCTGGCCGCCGCAATCGGCGTCGAGCGCCAGCGTCGGCCAGCCGGCGTCGACGTAGTCGCGATACGCATCGCGAAAGCCCGCCGGCATCGTCACGCCGGCACCGTCGAACCGGCAGCCCTCGAGATCGCCGGTCGAATCGAGCGGCGCGATGCGTTCGACCACGAAGCGGGCGGCTTCGTCGAGCACCTGCCCGGCGGTCGACAGGTCGAGCTCCGCCCAGTCGGGCACGCGGCGCCACAGCGCCGGCGCATCGAGCCATTCGCCGATCACGAACAGCATGTCGCGCAACGGCGCGCAATACGCGTTGCTCATCGCGCGCACCTCATGCGCGGCGCGCCGTGCCGGCGACGATCACGCCGGCGTCGGCCGCGCCCGGTTCGTACATCGCGTCGACCACCGCCGCACGGTGCATGAGCACCGCACGCTGGTTGATCGAGCCCTTGTCGGTGACTTCGCCGAGATCGAGCGAAGGCGGCGTTTCGAGCACGCACAGCCGCGTGACGAACGTCGCGCTGCCGGTCGCATCGCGGTTCAGGCGCTCGAGCAGGTCCGCGAAGAACGCCCTCACCGCGGGCGCCTGCAGGACGGTGCGCATGTCGGCATCCGGTGCCGCGCCGGCCAGGCGACGGCAATCGTCGACGCGCGGGAAGATCATCACGCCGACGTCGTCGCGGTTCATCCCCGTGACGACCGCGTCCTGCACGTACGGCGCGCCGTTCGACACGATCCGCGCGCGCATGGGCCCGACGCTCACGAAGGTGCCCGACGACAGCTTGAAATCCTCCGCGATGCGCCCGTCGAACATCAGGCCGATCTCCGGCCGCGCGGGATCGACGAAACGCACCGCATCGCCGCTGCGGTAGTAGCCCTCCTCGTCGAATACCTCGCGCGCGTCGTCGCCGCTCGCGCGCCAATAACCGGCCATCACGTTCGGCCCGCGAAAGCGCGCCTCGAGCTTGCCGTCGACCGGCACCAGCTTCGCGTCGCAGCCGGGCGCGGGCAGGCCGATGTAGCCGGCTCCCGACATCGGCCCGGTGGTGAACATGCACGATGGCGCGGCCTCGGTCATCCCGAGGCCCGCCATGATCCGGATGCGCTCGCCGCAGTGCGCGAGCGTCACGCGCTCGAGCCGGTCCCACGCGGCCTGCGACAGCCCGGCGCCCGCGAAGAAATACATCTTCACGCGCGAGAAGAAGGTTTCGCGCAGCGCGGCATCCGTTTCGAGCGCCGCGGTCAGCTCTTCCCAGCCCTTCGGCACGTTGAAATACACGGTGGGCGCGATCTCGCGCAGGTTGCGCAGCGTCTCGCCGAACTTGCCGGCGACCGGCTTGCCGTCGTCGATGTACAGCGTGCCGCCGTTGTACAGCGCGATGCCGACGTTATGGCTGCCGCCGAACGTGTGATTCCACGGCAGCCAGTCGACCAGCACCGGCGGCTCCAGACCGAACTGCGGAAACGTCTCGAGCAGCATCTGCTGGTTGCTGCACAGCATCCGGTGCGTGGTCGGCACCGCCTTGGGCAGCCGTGTCGATCCCGACGTGAACAGGAATTTCGCGATCGTGTCGCCGGTGATCGCATCGTGCGCGGCATCGACGCTGCCCGGTGTCGTGTCGAGCAGCGACGAGAAACGCGTGACGCCATCCATCCCGTCGGGTGCCGACACGACCACGCGCTCGACATCAGGCGGCACCGACGCGTCGAGCGCGGCACGAAACGCCGCGCCGTCCGACGCGAAGACCAGCCCCGGCGTGAGCACGGCGAGCGCGTGGCGCAGCTTGCCGTAATCGCTCGACACGAGCGAATACGCGGGCGACAGCGGCGCATGCGGAATGCCGGCCCACATCGCACCGAAGGCGAGTTGCAGATGTTCGAGGTCGTTGCCCGACAGGATCGCGACGGGCCGCTCGGCCGACAACCCGCGATCGAGCAGCGCCTGGCCGATCGCGCGGGCGCGCTCGAGCATCTGCGCATACGTGATGCCGATCCACGTACCGTCGGGCCCGCGCCGCGCGACCAGCCAGCGGTCCGGATGCGCGCGCGCGCCGCTCGCGAGCCGGTCGGTCAGCCTGTGTGGGTACGCGCCGAGCGGGGTCGTCGCGCGCAAGGTCCAGCAGCCGTCGCGTTGCACGATCTCCGGCGGTGCCGTGCCGATCGCCACGGGGCGATAGCCGGCGGGAACGCGCTGTGCGGCAGCCGCGTCGCGCAGTTGGGTCGGATCCGCATCCAAGTTCTGTCTCCGGTCGGTTCCGCCCCGCGCGCGTGCGCGCGCCGGGCGGGGACTTCATTGTGTCGTTGTCTTAACTGGGGCGCCGCGGCGCCCGGGACTGCTCAGATCGGGTAGTGACGCGGCGTGGTCTGGACCGTGATCCAGCGCAGGTCGGTAAACTCGGCGATCGACGCCTTGCTGCCGAACCGGCCGTAGCCGCTTGCCTTCACGCCGCCGAACGGCATCTGCGCCTCGTCGTGCACCGTCGGCCCGTTGATGTGGCAGATGCCCGATTCGATCTGCTTCGCGACCTGCATCGCGCGCGCGATATCGCGGCTGAACACCGCCGCCGACAGCCCGTACTCGCTGTCGTTCGCGGCCGCGAGCGCGGCGGCGTCGCCGTCGACGCGCTGCACGGTCACCACCGGCCCGAACGATTCGTCCGCATACAGCTGCATGTCGCGCGTGACACCGTCGACGATCGTCGGCTGCATCACCGCGCCGTCGACTTCACAGCCGAGCGGCAGCGCGGCGCCGTGCGCGCGCGCGTCGTCCACCATCGCCGCGATCCGCTGCGCGGCGGCCGCGCTTTCGAGCGTGCCCAGCACGACGCCCGGCGCGGCCGGGTTGCCGGCCTTCAGCGTGCGCGCCTTCGCGACGAGCCGTTCGACGAACGCATCGGCGACCTTGCGATCGACGATCACGCGCTCGGTCGACATGCAGATCTGCCCCTGGTTGAAGAACGCGCCGAATGCGACCGCCTCGACCGCCGCGTCGAGATCGGCGTCGTCGAGCACGAGCACCGGCGCCTTGCCGCCGAGTTCAAGCAGCGCCGGCTTCAGGTGCTGCGCGGCGAGCGTCGCGACGATGCGGCCGACGCGTGTCGAACCGGTGAAGTTCACGCGGCGCACCGCCGGGTTCGCGATCAGCCGCTCGACGATCGCCGGCGCGTCCTGCGGCGCATGCGTGATCACGTTGACCACGCCGTCGCCGAGCCCTGCGTCGTGCAGCACGCTGCCGATCAGCCGGTGCACGCCCGGACAACCCTCGGACGCCTTCAGCACCACCGTGTTGCCGCATGCGAGCGGCATCGCGAGCGCACGGGTCGCGAGAATCACCGGCGCATTCCACGGCGCGATCCCGAGCACGACACCGCACGGCTGGCGCACGGCCATCGCGAGGCTGCCGGGCACGTCCGACGGGATCACCGCGCCGTCGATCTGCGTGGTCATCGCGGCTGCCTCGCGCAGCATGTTCGCCGCGAGCATCACGTTGAAGCCGTACCAGTTCGCCATCGCACCGGTTTCCGCGCGGCCGGTTTCGATGAATTCGCCCGCGCGCG
>NZ_LDVA01000184.1:0-28628 GCF_050768715.1 Burkholderia sp. ZZQ-2
CCGCCGTGCCGCCGGATGCCGCCGCGGGCGCGGACGCTGCCGCGGTACCCGATGTGCCGGATGCAGCGGATGCAGCAGATGCAGCAGATGCAGCGGCCGGCACGAGTGCCGCGCCTGTCGCATCGAGCGCCGGCACGGTCAGCGTCGCACCGACTTTCAGGCGGCTCGCGTCGTGCTTCATGAACGCCTGCGGATTGGCGTCGAACAGCGCGCGGCCGGCGCGCGCGAGCACACCGGGATCGCGCGACTGCGTGGCCGCTTTCGCGATGTCGTTCAGCGACTGGCCGGGCTGGACCGTCACGGTAAGCGGCACTGCACCACCGGCAGCGGACGCCGGCAGTTCGCCGGTGCCGGCCGCCCAGGCCGATGCGGTTGCGCCGAGCGCCAGGATCGCCAGCGCGCCACGCACGGCGCGCGACAGACGGGACTGACGCGGAAACAAGGAAATTCGGGACATCGTTGGCTCTATCGCCGCGCATGGGCGCGGCTCGGATTCGCGGTTGAAAGCGTCAATAAAGTTGCCGCAGAAATGCAAAAGCGTCGCGTTGAACGCGACGCTTTCGGCGGGTCTGTGCGTCGTAACCGCGTAGTTTACTTCACGTGATCGGGTTCGGGCCGAATTCGTCGCCGATGGGTGCAACCGGCCGCGTTCGCGCGTCCGCGCGCCCGCCTGCCGGGCCGCTCCGATGCCCGGGTTCACACGGTGCGACCAGCGTTCCCGATCGATCGGAAGCACACCTCCCTCAACTGAAAGATGCCCGGCCGCATCCCGTCCCGAACGGATGGCGCGCCCCTTGCCGCTCACCCTGCGCCCTGCCCACTCCGGGCTTGATGCCGCGCCACGACCGCGAAATCGGGCACGTTTGCTCAATAAATCGCGCCACCTGCCGTTAATGGATTAGCGATCTCCAATAAAAACAAATCCCGCCGATCACCAAAACAATTCAAATAAATTTCAATTGATCTATAAGAGGCCAATTCCCCTCTCTTATCGTCGAATTGGACATCTCCATCCTCAATCCCTCGCCCCACAAGGCTTTCAAGCCTCACCCCAGTTTCATTTCTCATACGAAATCAATCATTTCGACAACAATTCAATTACATTACACAAAATTACACAGATCGAATAATTGCCGTCGCTACGATCGTCTTCAAACAAGAATCGGCGCAGTTCGACCACCACGTACACACCTGCCGGAAAGGCAGGCACGCGCCCGGCCGGGCTGACGTCGTGAGGTGCCAGGGAGGCATCGCGCAGTCGCACGACTGCATCTACTCACCAGCTCGTTACGGGGATCGAACATGGGCTATCAACAGGGTTTGAGCGGGTTGGCCGGCGCGGCGAACCATCTCGACGTGATCGGCAACAACATCGCGAACGCAAACACGGTCGGCTTCAAGCAGGGGCGCGCGAACTTCGCCGACATGTACGCGAATTCGGTTGCGACGTCGACCAACACGCAGATCGGCATCGGCACGCGGCTCGCGTCGGTGCAGCAGCAATTCGGCCAGGGGACGATCAACACGACGAAGTCGTCGCTCGACATCGCGATCAACGGCAACGGCTTCTTCCAGATGTCGAACAACGGCGTGACGACGTACTCGCGTGACGGCGTATTCCACCGGGACAAGAGCGGCGCCATCGTCGATTCGCAAAACCGCAACCTGATGGGCTATGCGGCAGGCCCGGGCGGCGCGATCAATACCGCGGCGACCGTGCCGCTGCAGGCGCCGACCAACAACATCGCCCCGCAGGCGACGACGAAGATCACCGGCCAGTTCAACCTGAATTCGCAGGACAAGGTGCCGGCCAAGACGCCGTTCAACCCGGGCGACAACACCACGTACAACTACAATTCGTCGATCCAGGTCTACGACACGCTCGGCGGCTCGCAGCAGGTGTCGATGTATTTCACGAAGAACGCGGCCGGCACCTGGCAGGCCTACGCGGGGGTGCAGGGCCAGACGCCGACGAATCTCGGCACCGTCACGTTCGACACATCGGGCCGGATCACCTCGACGACGTCGGCTGCCACCGGCCAGCCGACGCCGAGCCTCGGTCAGTTCGCGTTTTCGATCCCCAACGCGTCGGGCGGCGCCAATCCGCAGAACCTGACGCTCGACCTGGGCGGCACGACGCAGTTTGGCGGAAAGAGCGGCGTGACCAACCTCGCACAAGACGGCTTCGCGAGCGGCACGCTGACGACGTTCTCGATCGGCACCGACGGCAAGCTGACCGGCAATTACTCGAACGGCCAGAGCGCAGTGCTCGGCCTGATCGCGCTCGCGAACTTCAACAACCCGAACGGGCTCGAGAACATTGGCGGCAATCAGTATGTGGAAACCGCCGCGTCGGGCGTGCCGCAGATCTCCGCGCCGGGCAGCACGAACCACGGCACGCTGCAGGGAAGTGCGCTGGAAAACTCGAACGTCGACCTGACGACCGAGCTCGTGAACCTGATCAAGGCGCAGCGCGATTACCAGGCCAATGCGCAGACGATCAAGACCCAGCAGACCGTCGACCAGACGCTGCTGAACATGCGCTGACGCGCACATGAAAAACGCGCCGCGCCAGCCTTGATATCGTCAAGGCCGGCGCAGCGCGCCATCTTGTGCAACGCGGCCCGCGCATCGCGGGCCGGACACACGAGCTTACTTGTCGAGCAGGATGCGCAGCATGCGGCGCAGCGGCTCGGCCGCACCCCACAGCAGCTGGTCGCCGACCGTGAACGCCGACAGGTATTCGCCGCCCATCGCGAGCTTGCGCAGGCGGCCGACCGGCACCGTCAGCGTGCCCGTGACGTTCGCCGGCGACAGGTCGCGCATCGACGCTTCACGCTCGTTCGGCACGACCTTCACCCAGTCGTTCGCCGACGCGAGGATGCCGTTGATCTCGTCGAGCGGCACGTCCTTGTTCAGCTTGATCGTCAGAGCCTGCGAGTGGCAGCGCATTGCGCCGATCCGCACGCACAGGCCGTCGACCGGGATCGAACCCGGCTCGCCCATCGCCGGCTTGCCGAGGATCTTGTTGGTTTCCGCACCGCCCTTCCACTCTTCCTTCGACATCCCGTTGCCGAGATCCTTGTCGATCCACGGGATCAGCGAGCCGGCGAGCGGCACGCCGAAGTTGCTGGTCGGCATCGCGTCGCTGTTCATCGCGGCCAGCACGCGGCGGTCGATGTCGAGGATCGCGGATGCCGGATCGGCGAGCTGCTCCTTCACCGCGCCGTTCAGCGTGCCCATCTGCGACAGCAGTTCGCGCATGTTCTGCGCGCCCGCGCCCGATGCGGCCTGGTAGGTCATCGCCGTCATCCAGTCGACGAGGTTCTCGCGGAACAGGCCGCCGAGCGCCATCAGCATCAGGCTGACCGTGCAGTTGCCGCCGATGAAGTTCTTCGTGCCCTTGACGAGCGCATCCTTGATCACGTCGAGGTTGACCGGATCGAGGATGATGACCGCGTCGTCCTTCATCCGCAGCGACGATGCCGCATCGATCCAGTAGCCGTTCCAGCCCGCCGCGCGCAGCTTCGGGAACACGTCGTTCGTGTAGTCACCGCCCTGGCACGTGATGATCACGTCGCACTTCTTCAGCTCGTCGACGTTGGTCGCGTCCTTGAGCGTAGTCTCGTTTTTCGCGAACGACGGCGCTTTGCCGCCCGTGTTGCTGGTGCTGAAAAACACCGGTTCGATCAGGTCGAAATCGCCCTCTTCCTGCATGCGCTGCATCAGGACGCTGCCGACCATGCCGCGCCAACCTACGAGACCTACGTTCATGACTAACCCTTTGATGGAGCTTCCCCGCCATTTCCGTCCCCGGTGTGACCGCGCGGGGAAATAGGCGGGCACGACGGACGATCAGCGTTTAATGATCGTTTTCGTGGTAATGGTTTTCGTGATGACGATGGCGCGCGCACCCGCACGGGCAATGTTGCCGTGGAGTTTCAAGACCGGGGAGATCAGGGAAATTTGCGCCATCGTTCGAGTCTACACAAAGCCGGTTGCCCGCACAACGGCCAACCGCGCGCGAACCGGCCGATTTCGCGGCCCGTTCGCGCCCTTTCTACTTGCTTGCGTTACAGCGCCGCGACCACCGCGTCGCCCATCGCCGTCGTGCCGACCTGCTTGCCACCCGGCGTCGCGATATCGCCCGTGCGGTAGCCCTGTTCGAGCACCGTTTTCACCGCGCGCTCGATGCGATCGGCCTGCTCCGCACGATTCAGCGAGTAACGCAGCATCATCGCGGCCGACAGGATCGTCGCGAGCGGGTTCGCGATGCCCTTGCCCGCGATGTCCGGCGCCGAACCGTGCGACGGCTCGTACAGGCCCTTGTTGTTCTTGTCGAGCGACGCCGACGGCAGCATGCCGATCGAGCCCGTCAGCATCGACGCTTCATCCGACAGGATGTCGCCGAACATGTTGCCGGTGACGATCACGTCGAACTGCTTCGGCGCCTTCGCGAGCTGCATCGCCGCGTTGTCGACGTACATGTGCGACAGCTCGACGTCCGCGTACTCCTTCGACACGTCGATCATGATGTCGCGCCAGAACTGCGACGTTTCGAGCACGTTCGCCTTGTCGACCGACAGCAGCTTCTTCGCGCGCTTGCGGGCCGCCTGGAACGCGACGTGCGCGATGCGGCGCACTTCCGGTTCCGAATAGCGCATCGTGTCGAAGCCTTCGCGTTCGCCCGCGAACAGGCCGTCCGGCGCGGCACGCACGCCGCGCGGCTGGCCGAAGTAGATGTCGCCGTTCAGTTCGCGCACGATCAGGATGTCGAGGCCCGCGACCAGCTCGGGTTTCAGCGGCGACGCATCGACGAGCTGCGGGTAGCAGATCGCCGGGCGGAAGTTCGCGAACAGCTCGAGATGCTTGCGCAGCCCGAGGATCGCCTGCTCGGGGCGCAGCGCGCGCTCGAGCGAGTCGTACTTCCAGTCGCCCACGGCGCCGAACAGGATCGCGTCGGCTTCCTTCGCGAGCGCCAGCGTCGCGTCCGGCAGCGGATGACCGCTTGCCTCGTAGCCCGCGCCGCCAACCGGCGCCTGTTCGAGTTCGAACTTCTCGTCGAGTGCGTTCAGCACCTTCACCGCTTCATTGACGATTTCCGGACCGATGCCGTCGCCGGGCAGCACTGCAATCTTCATGCGAAATTCCTGACTGGATAGGTTTTATGAGGCAGGCCGGCGAGCGCGCCGCCGGCGCGCCCGCCCGAAAGGCACGTCAGCCGACCAGCTTGGTATTGAGCCACGGCTGCTTCACGAGGCGCTCGGCCTCGAACTGGCGGATCTTGTCCGCGTGGCGCAGCGTGAGGCCGATGTCGTCGAAGCCGTTCAGCAGGCAGTACTTGCGGAACGCGGTGATCTCGAACGGATACTCGCGGCCGTCGCCCGAACGCACGACCTGTGCGTCGAGGTCGATCGTCAGTTGAAAACCGTTGAACGCAACCGTCTCGTTGAACAGGTGATCGACCTGCTGCTCGGTCAGCACGATCGGCAGCAGCCCGTTCTTGTAGCAGTTGTTGAAGAAGATGTCCGCGAAGCTCGGCGCGATGATCGCGCGGAAGCCGTACTGCTGCAGTGCCCACGGCGCGTGCTCGCGCGAGCTGCCGCAGCCGAAGTTCTTGCGCGCGAGCAGCACGGATGCACCCTGGTAGCGCGGCTGGTTCAGCACGAAGTCGGGATTCAGCGGACGCTTCGAGTTGTCCTGGCCCGGCTCGCCGTGATCGAGGTAACGCCATTCGTCGAACGCGTTCGGACCGAAGCCCGTGCGCTTGATCGACTTCAGGAACTGCTTCGGGATGATCGCATCGGTGTCGACGTTCTCGCGATCGAGCGGCGCCACGACGCCGGTATGCACAATGAATTTTTCCATGATCCGTCTATCCGGTTGAAGGGCCGGCGTTCAGCCGGCGCACATCGACAAATTCTCAGCGGGAATCGTCACTCCGCGGCGCGCTTCAGCGCATTGCCGGCGGCGTTGACGTCCTGCCCGAAGCCCTGGACGGTATTGCAGCCCGCAAGGCCGAAGCCCAGCCCCGCAAGCGCCAGCGCGGCAACCAGCCGCGTTATGACCTTCGATGCCGTCACGCGTTACCCCAGCTTGCGAATGTCGACGAAGTGACCTTCGATCGCCGCGGCCGCCGCCATCGCGGGGCTCACGAGGTGCGTGCGACCGCCCGCACCCTGCCGGCCTTCGAAGTTGCGGTTCGACGTCGACGCGCAGCGCTCGCCCGGATCCAGCCGGTCGGCGTTCATCGCGAGGCACATCGAGCAGCCCGGCTCGCGCCATTCGAAGCCGGCATCCGTGAACACCTTGTCGAGCCCTTCGCGCTCGGCCTGCGCCTTCACGAGGCCCGAGCCCGGCACGACCATCGCGAGCCGCACGTTCGACGCGACACGACGGTTCAGCTTCTTCACGACGTACGCGGCTGCGCGGATGTCCTCGATGCGCGCGTTCGTGCACGAACCGATGAAGATCTTGTCGACCTTGATCGACTCGATCGGCGTGTTCGGCTCGAGCGCCATGTAGGCCAGCGCACGCTCCATCGCGTCGCGCTTGACCGGATCCTTCTCGCGTTCGGGATCGGGCACGCGACCGTCGATCGACGTGACCATTTCCGGCGACGTGCCCCACGTGACCTGCGGCACGATCTCGGCCGCGTTCAGCTCGACCACGCGATCGAACTGCGCGCCTTCGTCCGACTTGAACTGGCGCCAGTATTCGACGGCCTGATCCCATTCCGCGCCGGTCGGCACGAACGGACGGCCCTTCAGGTAATCGATGGTCGTGTCGTCCACCGCGACCATGCCCGCGCGCGCGCCGGCTTCGATCGCCATGTTGCAGACGGTCATGCGGCCTTCCATCGTCAGCGCGCGGATCGTCGAGCCGCCGAATTCGATCGCGTAGCCTGTGCCGCCGGCCGTGCCGATCTTTCCGATGATCGCGAGCACGATGTCCTTCGCGGTACAGCCGCGCGGCAGCGCACCCTCGACCTTCACGAGCATGTTCTTGCTCTTCTTCTGCAGCAGGGTTTGCGTGGCGAGCACGTGCTCGACTTCCGACGTGCCGATGCCGTGTGCGAGCGCGCCGAACGCGCCGTGCGTCGACGTATGCGAATCGCCGCACACGATCGTCATGCCCGGCAGCGTCGCGCCCTGCTCCGGCCCGATGATGTGGACGATGCCCTGGCGCACGTCGTTCATCTTGAACTGCGTGATGCCGAACGCATCGCAGTTCGCGTCGAGCGTGTCGACCTGCAGCTTCGAGACGGGATCGGCGATGCCGTGGCTGCGATCGGTGGTCGGCACGTTGTGGTCCGACACGGCCAGGTTCGCGCTGATGCGCCACACCGGACGCTGCGCGATCTTCAGCCCTTCGAATGCCTGCGGGCTCGTGACTTCATGCAGCAGCTGACGGTCGATGTAGAGCAAAGTCGTGCCGTCTTCCTCGGTGTGGACCACGTGGGTGTTCCACAGTTTGTCGTAGAGAGTCTGTGCCATGGGTATGCGGGGTCGTTGTGACTACAAGCCTTGCGGATGCGGTCGATTATGCCACGCAGAACGCGTCACGGCGCGGGCCGCACGCGAAAAAACCCATTAAAAACAGTGGTTTGGCTGGTAGTGCCAATACCTGTATCGACATTACCCGGCAAATGCGGGCGCGAACGGCGCGGCGGCGGTTGCAGCCGTCGCGTGGGGCGCATGTCGCGGCGACACGCGCCGGCTGGCCGCCTTCGCGGGGTCGGTATCGCGCTGCACGCAGAAGTGCTGCGCGTCCTCCGGCGAGTGGAAGCGGCCGCTGCGGAACAACACCCTTCGCTGCGACGTGTCGTGCAGCGACGGCGTCTTGAACGGCCGGCTGCTCGCGATTGCGCCGCACACCGGGCGCCCGGAACGTGAAGTCGTTCGGCGGTGGATGCCGCGAGTGCCCCGCAGCGTCAGCCGTTCGGGTATTCGCGGTTGATCAGGTCGAGCCGCAGCATCCCGAGTTGCACGCCGACGTTGCTCAGCAGGTAAAGATCGCGGCGCCGCAAGGCCGGCATCTGCGCGGACGCGTCGTAGAGCGACGGCAGCGTCAGGCCCGCCGGCACCGCGGCCTGCATCCCCGCGGTTTTCGACACGCGCACGGCAATCGACGCCTGATCCGAATGCGTGACGACACCGACGTTGCCGAGTGCCGAGGCCGAACCGGCCTGCCTGACGATCGCGGTTACGACGCCGTCGGGCGTCGGTATCGGGCTGCCGGCGGCCGGCGCCGGTGTCGCGATCGACGTCACGCCGGCCGTCAGCCCGTATTTCGACGCGAGCACGCTCGCGACTTCCTGCTGCGCAAAGATCCGCGCGGCGACCTTCTGGCGCAGCAGGAACACGGCGTCGGCAATCGCCTCGTTCACGGGGCCGGGCACCGGCGCGGCGCCCGACGACGGCGCGGCGCGACTGCCGAAAGCGAATGCGGCAATCGTGTTGATGGCCGTGGCCTGGACGGTCGGCGGCGTCCACGAGAAAAACGTCTCGAACAGGTAACCGGCCTCGTCGGCGGCGGCTGCGCGGTCGTTCAGTTCGTTCGTCAGCTTGCCGAGCATCTGGCGTTGCAGTTCGGCATCTGAAACGGGAGCGTCGCCGGCGAAGCCCGGCGTGCTGGCGGCACAGGTCGCGGCAAGCGCGGCAGCGGAAGCGAGGAAATGGCGGCGGGTCTGCATGGTCATCGGAATCGGGAGAAAGAAAGTGCGTCAGCCCTTCGGGAACGCCTGCATCGTCGCGCCGACCGCGCGGGCAAGCATCTGCGCATACATGTCGTGCACGAGGTACAGGCTGCGATTGCGCGTCCACGGCTGGCCCGACTGCGGGTCGTAGCGCGTCGGCAACGGCACCTCGGCAACCGCGGCCGCCTTCATGCCCGCCTGCTGCGAGGTCTGGATGCAGCGCTTCGCGTGATCCCGATGGCCGACCACCGCGACGCTGCCCATCGCGGCCGCGCCGCCCGCGCGCGCCGCGGCCTCGGCGGCCACGCCGGCCGTGCTGAGGTACACGATCGTGCCGTCGCTCGCGATCACGGGCTCGATCGACGACAGCACGTCCGCGCCCATCCCGTATTTCGACACGAGAAAGCGGGCGATTTCCCACTGCGCGTAGACCTTGACCGGCTTCAGTTGCCGAATGCGGTAGACGGCGTCCGCGAGCGCTTCGTTGACGGGCCCCGGATCGGGCAGCGCGGACTGGTTGCCGCCCGTGCTCGACGTATTGCCGCTTGCCGCGTTCGGGCGATTGCCGAAGCTGTACGCGACGATCACGCCGGCCTGGGCCGCCGGCATCGTCGGCAGGTCCCACGCAAACCCGACGTCGGTCAGCGCCGGCTGGATCGCGCCGACCGTCGCGGCATCGCCGAGCTGCGCATTCAGCTTCGCGGACATCTGCGCGGCCAGCGCGGCGTCGGTAACGGGCATCGACGTGACGTCGTCGCCGCCGCATGCGCTCAGCAGCGGCACCGCTGCGACGGCCGGCGCGGCGGCCAGGAATTTTCTGCGTGAGGAAGCCAGCGGATTCAGTTTCATGAGAAATACGAAATGATGCGAATGACGTCGACGCGATACCTCGGCGTCGCATTCACGGTCACGGGAAATCGCAATCGGGCGAGTCGCGCAGGCGGCGACGGACAGCAGTACCGCAGCGCGGGCCGAATCGCCGCGCTTGCGTCGATTGACGAGCCCGGATCGTAGTCGGCGTTTGTTAAATTGCGGTGAAGCTCGCGAGCCAATACGCGCAATCGCGTCGTTGTTTCGCGGATGGATGCCTGCGTTTCACATAGGGTGAGCGCCTGCGCGATTCGTTCCACGGATGGCGATCATGCGCTCCCCGCGACTTCCCGGCATGACGCGCTACGATCGCGCAACGCACATGGGCAATCCCCACGCCCCGGACCCGGAGTACACGACGATGAAGCTCGGCCTGAACGAATCGCTCGCCCGTCTCGACGAAGAAGGCACGCTGTTCACGACGCTGTTTCGCCACGGCACGCTCGACGTCGAGCTGTACCGGCCGCGCATCGAAGACAAGCAGAAGCCGCACACGCGCGACGAGGTCTACGTGATCGCCACCGGCACGTCGCACTTCGTCGTCGACGGACGCGAATGCGCGGTCGCGGCCGGTGACGTGCTGTTCGTCCCGGCACACGCCGACCACCGCTTCACCGGCTTCTCCGGCGACTTCTCGACCTGGGTGTTCTTCTACGGCCCCGAGGGCGGCGAGCGCGGCGCGTAGCGCGCGATGGCGATGCGCTGCACTTTTCCCGCGATCGCCTAGACTGTCTATTCGCAGCGGGCGGCGCGCGACGCGCGGCCGCCCGATCGTCACGATGCCCGTGGCGGCCGCTTCAACGAACGGGAAAACAGCATGCGATACGAACTGTATTACTGGCCCGAGATCCAGGGCCGAGGCGAATATGTGCGGCTCGCGCTCGAGGCGGCGGAAGCCGACTACGTCGACGTCGCGCGCGAATCGGGGCGCGGCATGGGGGTGCCGGCGATGATGCGCATGATGGACAGCGCGAAGGCGGAATGCGTGCCGTTTGCGCCGCCGTTCCTGAAAGCCGGCGACCTGGTGGTCGGGCAAACCGCGAACATCCTGCTGTTTCTCGGCGCGCGGCTCGGGCTCGCGCCGGACGACGAAGCCGGCCGGCTGTGGGTGCACCAGCTTCAGTTGACCGTGGCCGATTTCGTCACCGAGATCCACGACACGCACCATCCGATCGCAAGCGGCCTCTACTACGAGGACCAGCAGGCGGAAGCCGCCGAGCGCGCGGCCGATTTCCTCGAAAACCGGCTGCCGAAATTCCTCGGTTACTTCGAGCGCGTACTCGACCAGAACCCGCACAAGAGCGGCTACATCGCCGGCCGCGCACTCAGCTATGCGGACCTGTCGATGTTCCAGTTGATCGAGGGGCTGCGTTACGCGTTTCCGAAAGCGACGAAGCGCGCGGAGCGGAAAATCGCGGCGCTGGTCGCGCTGCACGACCGCGTCGCGGAGCATCCGCCGGTGGCGCGCTATCTCGCGTCGGAACGCCGCATCCCGTTCAACGACATGGGCATCTTCCGGCACTATCCGGAGCTGGACAAGTAACGCCGGCACCGCATCCGCGCCGCCTCGGGCAGGGCGGCCGATGCCCCGCTCACGCGACGACCGGCGTCTCGTGCAAATGGCGCCACACGATCAGCCCGTCCGCCTCGCGCCGGAACACGACCGTCGAGCGCCGCACCGTGCGCTGCCCTTGCGCGTCGGTCTGCGTCTCGCGATAGCCGATCGTCGCGCCATCGGACCACACGGCAAGCCCGCGCAACTCGTCGATGTCGATCACCAGCCCGGGGCGCGCGCCGTGCCCGTGTGAAAACAGCGCATCGATGCCCGCGTAATCGAGCACCGTGCCCGACATCGTGATCATCGAAAATCCCGGCGAAAAGCGCGCCATCAGCGTCGCGAGCCGCTCGGGGCCGGCACGGCCGGACAACCAGCACGCGATGTCGGCAACGGTGTCGACGACTTCCTTGAAATACGGATTCGGCAAATTCATAAGGCTCTCAGGTTCTCACGAGTGGGATGAAACGGGTTGCGCGACCGGCGCACGGTATGCGGGAAGCCGCGCAATCAGGCCCAGCGGCAGCAACGTCAGCAGCACCGCCAGCCCGAAGCACCAGCGGTACGGCGCGAGCGACGGCCCGCCCGCGTCGAACGCCAGCAACGCATTGAGTGCGCTGCCGAGCAGGGCCACGCCGACGCAGAAGCTCAACTGGCGGTTGATGTTCCACAGCGCGCTCGCGTCGCCCATCCGGTCGGCAGGCACATCGACGAACGCCGCGCTTTGCGACGTGCTCGTGCACAGGCTCGCGCCGAACCCCATCGCCGCGAATGCCGCGATACGCACGGCTTCGACGCCGGCCCAGGGGGTCGCGAGCAGTGCGATGCCGACGCAATCGATCGCGATGCCGCTCGCGAACAAGGGTTTCGCGCCGTGGCGCGCGAAGCAGCGGCGCGTGGTCGCGATCGCGAAGCACGCCGCGATCGCCCACGGCAGCATCAGCGCGCCGGCATGCGCGGCGCTCAACCCGAGCGCGTTCTGCAGATAGAGCGACGCGACGAGGTTGACGCCCGTGAAGATGCCCGGCACGCACAGATAGACCACCACGCCGGTTCGCAGCAGCGGCTGGGCGAGCAGTCGCAGGTCGACGACCGGCGACAGGGCGCGACGCGCATGCGCCGCATAGCCTGCGCCTGCCGCGCTCGCGACGGCCAGCATCGCGAGCGGGAATGCCGCGCCGCCTGGCTGCCCCGCGGCGGTCAGCCCGAGCAGCAACGCGACGAGCGTGACCGCACTCAGGCCGAGCCCCGGCCAGTCGAGCCGCGGCGGCCGGTCGCGCGCGCCGTCGCGCGGCAGCCATGCGAACGCGAGCGCGCAGGTCGCGGCCGCGATCGGCAACATCGCGAAGAAGATCGCGCGCCACGAACCGCGATCGACGATCGCCCCGCCGACCGCCGGCGACAACGCCGGCACGAGCAGCGCGACCATCATCACGACCGACGTGAGCCGCGCCCGCGCCTGCGGCGGATACGCGCGATAGGCCATCGTCTGCCCGACCGGAATCAGCAGCCCGCCGCCGAGCCCCTGGACCAGCCGCCACGCGAGCAGCGTCTCGATCGACGGCGACGCGCCGACGCCGGCACTGCCGAGCCCGAACAGCAGCAGCGATGCGGCGAACACGCGCCGCTCGCCGCAGCGGCGCGCGAGCCACGTGCCGAACGGAATCACGACGGTCAGGCCGAGCACGTACATGTTGCCGACCCACGCAAGCTGCGCGACCGACGCGTGCAGCTCGCGCTGCAGCGCCGGATACGCGGCGTTCAGCATGAACATGTTCGCGAGGTCGATCGCGAAGCCGAACAGGTAGACGGCGGCGATTCTGGAACGGTCTGGCATGGCGGCGGGAACATCACGAAACGCCGCAGTGTAGAAGCCGGCACGCGTATCGGTAAGCGGCCGGATGCGACGAGTCCCGTCGCAATTTTTTGACAATCGGATCGCGCCGCCCCGACGCCGTAGCGCCGCAACGCCGCGCGGCCGCACATTCGGGTACCCTTCGAGCGATCCAACAGCCAGACAGGACCCACGCCCCAACCATGGTGAGCCTCGATCGTTTCGCCGTTTTCCGTGCCGTGGTCGAAGCCGGTTCGTTCACGGCCGCCGCCACCACACTGAACCAGGCGCGGGCGGCCGTCAGTTTCAACGTGAAGCAGCTCGAAGCCGAGCTCGGCGTCACGCTGCTCACGCGCACGACCCGGCGTGTCGAGCTGACCGACGCCGGCGAGCGCTTCTACCAGCGCTGCCTGCGCGTGCTCGACGAAGCCGAAGGCGCGATCGACGAGGTGCGCGGCGAGCATGGCGGGATGCAGGGCATGCTGCGCGTGACGTCGACGGTCGAGTATGCGGCGCGCGTCCTCGCACCGATGCTGCATGCGTTCACCGCGCAGCATCCCGCGTTACGCGTGCGGCTCGAAACGCATACGTCGCAGGCCGATCTCGTGCGCGACCGCTTCGACGTCGCGATCCGGCTCGGACGCCACGAGCACTTTCGCGACCTGCCCTATCGCGGCGTCTGCCTCGCCACCTACGACGTACTCGCCGTGATGGCGCCCGACCTGCCGGCTAAGGCCGGGCGCCCGAAACCGGCGTCGCCCGACGAGCTCGCCCGCCTGCCGCAGCTCGGCCACAGCCGGCTCGAGCGGATCGCCGAATGGACGCTCACCGATCGCGCGGGCAACGAACATGCATTTCGACCGGCCGCGAAGCCTCGCGTCGTCGTCGACAACGCATCGGTGTTGAGTGAACTCGCGCGCCAGGGCAGCGGCGTCGCGCTGCTGCCCGAATGGCTCGTGCGCGACGATCTCGAAAGCGGCACGCTGGTCGATGCGCTGCCCGCGTACAGGTTTCCGCAGCAGAACGTCTACGCGCTGTACGTCGCGACGCGGCACGTGCCGCAGAAAGTGCGCGCGTGGGTGGACTTCATGAAGGCGCGGTTGCAGCACGCGCACTGAGCGCGGTTTGCGTGCGCCGCCGCGCGCGGGCCGTCGCAGCGGAGCCGGCCGTCCGATACGACCGGCTTCCGTTGCCGCGCTTTCGGCACCGCGCCTTCAATACCGACAAGTCAGTGCGGGTGCCCGTGCTGCGTGGCCGCCGCATCGACGGCCTCGACCGAGCGCGTCAGCCACGGCCCGATGTCCATCTCCTCGTAGCGCACGAGCCGGCTCTTGCGCGCCCGGCGATATGCCCACCAGATCGCGACGAACAGCGGAATCCACACGTAGATCGACAGCACTTCCATCCAGTCGATGCGGGCCGCGAAGAACGCCTGGTAATCCTGCCCGAGCGAGATCACGATGCAGATCGCGATCGCGAACAGCGGCCCGAATGGGAACCATTTCGCGCGGTACGGCAGCTGATCGAGCCGGTAGCCCTGCTTCAGGAACCCCTTGCGGAACCGGTAATGGCAGACCGCGATGCCGAGCCACGCGATGAAACCCGTGATGCCGACCGTGTTCAGCAGCCACAGATAGATGCTCTGGTTGTTGGTCAGCGACGTGAGGAAGCACAGCCCGCCGACGGCCATCGTCGCGTACAGCGCGTTGCGCGGCACGCCGCCCGGCGACAGCGTCGCGAACATCGCCGGTGCGCGCCCTTCCGCAGCAAGGTTGTACAGCATCCGCGTCGCCGCATAGGTGCCGGAGTTGCCGGCCGACAGCACGGCCGTCAGGATCACGAGATTCATGGCGCCGGCGGCGAGCCGGAAACCGGCATGGCTGAACACCAGCGTGAACGGGCTCACGCCGATGTCGGTCACGTCGCTCTTCAACAGGTTCGGGTCCGTGTACGGCACCAGCAGGCCGATCACGAAGATCGCGAACACGTAGAACAGCATGATTCGCCAGAAAATCTGCTTCACCGCGCGCGGGATCGTCTTGCGCGGATTCTCCGATTCGCCGGCGGTGATCCCGACCAGCTCGGTGCCGAGGAACGAGAATCCCGCGATCAGCGCGACGCTCATCATCGCGTGCACGCCGCCGACAAACGGCGCGTCGCCGGTCGTGAAGTTGCGCAAGCCGACCGGATGCCCGTTCCCGATCAGGCCGGCGGCGATCAGCAGCCCGGCCGCGATGAACGCGACCACGGTCACGACCTTGATCAGCGAGAACCAGTATTCCGATTCGCCGAAGCCGCGCACCGACAGCGTATTCAGCAGGAAGATCAGCACGAGGAAGCCCGCGCCCCACCAGATGCCGGGTATGGTCGGAAACCAGTAGCGCATCACGATCTGCGCGGCGACCAGCTCGATCGCGATCGTCACGGCCCAGCTGTACCAGTAGGTCCAGCCGAGCGCGACGCCGAAGCCTTCGTCGACGTACTTCTCGCCGTAGATCGCAAACGACCCCGACACCGGCATCAGCGCGGCCATCTCGCCGAGGCCCGTGACGACGAAGTACACCATCAGCCCGATCGCGATATACGCGGCGATCGCGCCGCCCGGCCCCGCCTGCGCGACCGACGCGCCCGACGCGACGAACAGCCCCGTGCCGATCGAGCCGCCGATCGCGATCATCGCGATGTGGCGGCCCTGCAGACGGCGCTTCAGCGTCGTTCCCGACGGCGCGGCCGTCTCCACTGCCGCTTGCATAGCATCCATAGTGTTCACCCTGATTGGATTCGGGCCGGACAATTTGATTCGGAATACAAATCGTCAGGCCCGGTCATTCGCGTCGAAACCGGCCCTTCCCGGCCGGCCGCCTCACACGACGGTGCGCTTGATCGCCTGCAGTTCGGCCGTCGTCACGATCTTCTCGATCCGGAATCGCGGGCTTTCCAGCCACACGTTCGCAATCCGCCGGTACTCGTCGAGATCCTCGCACGCGAGCCGTACGAGAAAATCGAACGTGCCGCTCACGAGCCAGCAATCGAGCACGGCCGGATTCGCACGCATCTCGTCTTCGAACGGCGCCTGCGAACGCCCGTGGTCGGCCAGCACGATCTGCGCGATCACGACGATCGGCTTGGTCGCGCGCGGCGCCTTGATCACCGCACGGTAGCCCTCGATCACGCCGAGCGCCTCGAGCCGCTCCACGCGCGCCTGGCAAGGCCGCGGCGTGAGGTTCACGAGCTCCGACAGCTTCCGGTAGGAAATGCGCCCGTCGGTACGCAGGATGTCGAGGATCCGGAGATCGATCTTGTCGAGCTGCATCTTCTTGTCGGTCATCCGCGTTCGCTCCGGTCGGGTCGTGGCTGGTGCGCGGAACGTTTCCTGTTCCGCGCGGGGGCCACATTATCCGGCCGAAGCGGCCGCGCGCCAATCGGCTAGAACCGCAGCGACAGGCAGGTCAGGCCGCCGTCCATCTTGCGGAACTCGCTCGTATCGATCACGTGCAGCGGCAGCCCGAGCGACGCGATCGCGTCGTGCACGCGCGGGTAGCCGGCCGGCGTGATCAGCGTGCCGTTCACGCGCAGCGTGTTGCCCGCGTATTCGTCGGCGGCCGAGATCGCGATCCGGCGATAGTCGGCGAATGCCGGATGCGCGGCCAGCGCTTCGGTCACGAGCAGCGTGTCGTCGCCGAGCGCGTTGACGACCGACTTCAGATGCAGGCCGGCGCCCACCGGCACCGCGACGACCGAATAGCCGTAGCGCGACACGAGCGATTCGAACGCGGCGATGCCTTCGGCGTCGGTACGGCCCGTCAGGCCGATGTAGAAGCGCTTGCCGACCAGCATCACGTCGCCGCCGTCGAGACGGCCGTCCTGCATCGGCAGCAGGTCGCGATGCGCGGCGAGCGCCGTTTCGATGTGCGCCGTCTCGCCGCGCCGGGCGGGCGCACCGGGGCGCGTGATCACCGCGAATTCCGGTGTCACGACCGCGACGTCCTCGACGAAGTGCGAATCGGGAAACGCGTCCAGCGGCGGCAGTTCGGTCAGCTCGACGCCGAGCGTGCGCAGCGCGTCGCAGTATGCGTGGAACTGCGTGAGCGTCTTGTCGTAGTCGGGCGCGCCGAGCTCGGCAGTGGTCAGGCCCGCGCCACAGGACGGCGCGGGGCGGCGAACGATCGCTTGCGTGAATTGCATCGACTCCTCCATGGTCAGCGCCACACCCGTGCGGCACACGGGGCGGCTGCGTTGTGTCCGGACCATTATCGGAAGCCAAATTGCGCAATTCGCGTCGATTTCGGCTGCGCAGACAGCCGATTGCGTCGAATTGCGCGCAGCCCGCAGCGGATTCGGCAGACGGCCGTTCACCGCGTGGCGAACGGCCGCTTTCCCGTGCGACGCGGGCTAAGCGCCCGGCCCGAACCCCATCTGCGAACGGCCGAGCGCCGAGAGATCGCCCTCCCCGCCCCGTCCGTCGAATTCGACCTCGAAATGGTCGGCCGGGAAATCGGGCGGGCTCTCGCCGCGCAGGAACGCGGCCCGCTGGCGCAGCAGGTACGCGTCGTTCTTCGCGCAACCGGGCGCGGCCGCGATGTACATCACGTTGCTGTCGCCGCTGCCGCGGTGCGCATCCTCGACCGCGTGCACGACGTCGCCGTGCCAGAACACCGCGTCGCCCGGCTCCATGTGCGGGATCGGCACCAGCGCATCGAGCAACAGTGCGTGCCATTCGGGCCGGATCGACAGCGCGCGACCCGGACGCACGCCGCACAGGTCGTCGTCGGCGACATCGTCCTGCAGCGCGCGCAGCACGACATAGGCCATCGCGTTCGCAACCGGGATCAACTGCAGCGTGCCGTCGCCCGGCCCCTGCGGCGTGAGCGCGGTCCAGCCCTGGAACGTGCGGAACATCGAGCACACGGCCGGCGACGGAATCTCCTCGACGTCCGGACGGAACGCTGCATCGAACGGGTCGTAATCGCGCCAGCGGCCGGCCAGCACGTGACGGTAGACCTGGCGGAAGTTCGCGCCGAGCCAGCGTTCGACGGAACCGCCGTCGACATGCGGCGACAGCCCGAGCGACGTCGAGCCGGGCGGGCGGCGGCGAATCCGGTCCGCATAGGCCGGCACCTGGTCGGGATCGAAGTGCGTACGCCCGCCGTCGGCGTGCCGCCACAGGCGGTTCAGGAACACGCGCGCCTGCGTCAGTGCCGGCGACTGGCGCGCAGCCACCTGCGGCTTCGACCAATAAACGCCGTAGATCTGCGGCTTGCCCGACGCAAGGTTGCCGAAATAGCGATCCTCGGCGCGCGCATCGAGCCGCTCGGTGAAGCGGTTCGCGTCCAGGTACGCGCCGATCTCGTCGTTCCAGTCGCGCGCCTGCCGCGCATCGAATACGCGACGAATCACGACCGCGCCATGCGTGCGGATCGCTGCCACCGCGCGCGGATCGACGGTCCCGCCCGCGATGTCCGCGAACGGCACCACCGGAATCACGTCGTGACCATGCGCATGCGCGCGGCGGATCGCGTCGACCTGCCGCGCGATGTCGCCCTCCAGCTCGCGAAACGTGGCCGCATAACCGGGCAGGTCGGCGCGCAGCCGCTTTTTGGCGTCGCGAATCGCCGCAGGCAGGTCGTCAATCGTCAGTTGCATCGTGGTCTCCTCGCTGACAGGTGTCGTGATGTGCCGTCAGCGTACGGCCGGTGCGCAGCCGAGATCACCGTTATCCGGCCAACTATCGATACAATCCTGACAACCCTGGATCACTCGGGACGATGACAGACCACGCACAGCTTGTTGCCGTCCGGATCGCGGAAATAGGCGCCGTAGTAATCGCGGTGATAGTCCGGCCGCAGGCCCGGCGGCCCTTCGCAGGTGCCGCCGTGGCGCAGCGCGAGCGCGTGGCAGCGATCGACGTGCGCGCGCGTCGGCGCGACGAACGCGATCGTGTGGCCGTTGCCCGGTTCGGGCGCGCGGCCGTCGAGCGGCTGGCCGAAGAAGAACAGCGGCCGGTCGGCGTCGGCCGGCATCCAGCCCGTCCAGCCGTCCGGCTCGCGGAATTTCAGGCGCAGCCCGAGTTCCGCGAACAGCGGCGCGTAGAAATCGTAGGCGCGTGAGGTATCGCTGACGCCCACGCAAACATGTGAAAACATGGCATTGCTCCGTCGTGACGATCGCCCTCGATCATGCCATGGCGCGATGCCCGCCCTCTCCCGGAGGCCGCGATGAAACCGCAGTACGAGCACGTGACGTTCGCCCCCGGCTGTTCGATCCGTGTCTATCACCGCCAGCTCGCGCGCATTCCGTTCGAATGGCATCGCCATCCCGAGTACGAACTGACGCTGACGTTCAACAGCCGCGGCCGGCGCTTCATCGGCGATCACGTCGCGCACTACGCAGACGACGACCTGGTGCTCGTGCCGCCCAACCTGCCGCATACCTGGTCGTCGAACGCGCGCATCGATCGCGATGCGCCCGAGGTCGCGGTCGTCATCTGGTTCGACGGCGACTGGGTGCGGCGGCTGGCCGACTGCTGCCCCGAATACGCGCCGCTGCGTTCGCTGCTGCGGCGTGCCGCATCGGGCCTGCGCTTCGACACGGACACAGCCCGCGCGATGCGGGCGCGGCTGCCGCACTTGCTCGATCCGTCGCCGCGCGCCAGGCTCGCGGCCGCGCTCGACACGCTCGCCGATCTCGCGGAAGCCGGCGGCGAGCCGCTCGCCACCGCGCACGCGTACGACCGGAGCGAACGCACGACACCGCACGCCGATTCGGCCGCCCCCGAAGCGGAGCGCCTCGACCGCGTGCTCGACGCGATCGACCGGCACTTCCACGAACCGCTGCGCATCGACGCGCTTGCCGCCGCTGCGCACATGTCCGAACGCACGCTGCAGCGCCTGTTCGTCCGGCATCTCGGCGAAAGCGTCGGGCGCTACGTGCAGCGGCTGCGGCTCGCGCACGCGTGCCGTCATCTCGTCGGCACCGACTGGCCGATCGCGACCGTGGCCGCGCGCTGCGGCATTCCGAATGCCGCGAACTTCAACCGCCAGTTCCTCGCCGCACGCGGGATGACGCCCGGCGCCTACCGGCAGTTCTTCGTGCGGCACGGCCACGCGCCCGATGACGACGCGCCCGCACTCGACACACGCCCGCCGTCGCTGGAGCATCGCGCCGATCCGGCGCGCAAATGAAAACACCCCGACGGGATGACCCGTCGGGGTGTCGTGGCGTTGCGATTGCCCGACGCGAGCGGCCTGCCGGCCGTTCGCGCCACACACGGCTTAACGTGCGTTGAGCGGCTTCGCTTCGCGCGGCGTATCGCCGATGAACAGCTGACGCGGACGGCCGATCTTCTGCTCCGGATCGCCGATCATTTCGTTCCACTGTGCGATCCAGCCGACCGTACGTGCCATCGCGAAGATACACGTGAACATCGACGTCGGGATGCCCAGCGCGCGCTGAACGATGCCCGAGTAGAAGTCGACGTTCGGGTACAGCTTGCGCGACACGAAGTATTCGTCTTCCAGCGCGATCTTCTCGAGCTGCATCGCGAGCTTGAACAGCGGGTCGTCGTGCAGGCCCAGTTCGTTCAGCACTTCGTAGCACGTTTCGCGCATCAGCTTCGCACGCGGGTCGTAGTTCTTGTACACGCGGTGACCGAAGCCCATCAGCTTCACGCCCGAATTCTTGTCCTTCACCTGCTTGATGAATTCGGGGATGTTGTCCGGCGAACCGATCTGCTCGAGCATGTTCAGCGCGGCTTCGTTCGCGCCACCGTGCGCCGGGCCCCACAGACACGCGATACCGGCCGCGATACATGCGAACGGGTTCGCGCCCGACGAGCCGGCCAGGCGGACGGTCGACGTCGATGCGTTCTGCTCGTGGTCGGCGTGCAGGATCAGGATACGGTCGAGTGCGCGGACGAGCACGTCGTTGACCTTGTACTCTTCGCACGGGTTCGAGAACATCATGTGCATGAAGTTCGCGCTGTACGACAGCGAGTTCTTCGGATACACGAACGGCTGGCCGATGCTGTACTTGTAGGCCATCGCGACGAGCGTCGGCAGCTTCGCGATCATGCGGATCGCCGACACTTCACGGTGACGCGGATCGTTGATGTCGAGCGAGTCGTGGTAGAACGCCGACAGCGCGCCGACTGCGGCGACCAGGATCGCCATCGGGTGTGCGTCGCGGCGGAAGCCACGGAAGAAGAAGTGCATCTGCTCGTGCACCATCGTGTGCTTCGTGACGGTGTCGACGAATTCCTTCTTCTGCGCTGCGTTCGGCAGTTCACCCTTCAGCAGCAGGTAGCAGCTTTCGAGGAAGTCCGCGTTTTGCGCGAGGTTGTCGATCGGGTAGCCGCGGTACAGCAGCTCGCCCTTGTCGCCGTCGATGTACGTGATCGCCGAATTACAAGCTGCCGTCGACATGAAGCCCGGGTCGTACGTGAACTTGCCGGTCTGGCCGTACAGCTTGCGGATGTCGATCACGTCCGGGCCCATCGTGCCCTTGTAGATCGGCATTTCGACGCTCGGAGAGTTGTCGCTGAACGATAGCGTGGCTTTAACATCAGACGGAGTCATGGCACATCCTCAATCGAAATAAAGAAACGGGATTCGATAACGGGCACAACGTGTCACACCTTGGCGTTACACGTTGCGCAGCATCTCCAACAGCCGGTGAATGTCCGGGCTGTCTAGGTCGCCTTCTGGTTCCTTGCGCGCGAGGAGCAAGTCCATCAGGTCGTTGTCGCTCAGATCGAGCAGGCGCGACAACGCGCCTACGTCTGCATCGGTGAGGTCATGCTCGTATCTGCCGAAGAAACGCTCGAATACGATGTCGTTTTCCAGCAGACCCCGCCGCGCGCGCCAGCGAAGGCGCGCGCGACGGTGCGGGTCGGATTGATGCGAATCGTCGCTCATTGCAGCCCGGCCTTAAACCGCGCGGCGGACCATCAGTTCCTTGATCTTGCCGATCGCCTTCGTCGGGTTCAGGCCCTTCGGGCAAACGTCGACGCAGTTCATGATCGTGTGGCAACGGAACAGACGGTACGGGTCTTCCAGGTTGTCGAGACGCTCGCCGGTAGCGGTGTCGCGGCTGTCCGCGATGAAGCGGTAAGCCTGCAGCAGGCCGGCCGGGCCGACGAATTTGTCCGGGTTCCACCAGAAGCTCGGGCACGACGTCGAGCAGCTCGCGCACAGAATGCACTCGTACACGCCGTCGAGCTCGTCGCGTTCTTCCGGCGACTGGAGGCGTTCCTTCTCCGGCGGCGGCGCGTCGTTGATCAGGTACGGCTTGATCGAGTGGTACTGGTTGAAGAAGTGCGTCATGTCGACGATCAGGTCGCGCACGACGGGCAGGCCCGGCAGCGGACGCAGCACGATCTTCTGCGGCAGGTCGTTCAGGTTCGTCAGGCACGCGAGACCGTTCTTGCCGTTGATGTTCATCGCGTCCGAACCGCACACGCCTTCACGGCACGAACGGCGGAACGACAGCGTCTCGTCCAGTGCCTTCAGCTTCACCAGTGCGTCGAGCAGCATGCGCTCATGCTGGATCTCGAGCTCGTACGTCTGCATGCGCGGCGCTGCGTCCTTGTCCGGATCGTAGCGGTAGACTTCAAAAATGCGTTTTGCCATTTCGGATTCCTTTGACTCGGCTTAGAACGTGCGCGGCTTCGGCGGCACGGAGTCGACCGTCAGCGGCTTCATTTGAACCGGCTTGTAGTCGAGGCGATCGCCTTCGCTGTACCACAGCGTGTGGCGCAGCCAGTTCTCGTCGTCGCGGTGTTCGTAGTCGCTGTGTGCGTGCGCGCCACGGCTTTCCTTGCGCGCTTCCGCCGACACCATCGTGGCGCGGGCCACTTCGATCAGGTTCTCCAGCTCGAGCGCTTCGACGCGCGCGGTGTTGAACACCTTCGACTTGTCCTTCAGGTGGATGTTTTCCACGCGCGCCTTCAGGCCGGCCATCTGGTCGACGCCTTCCTTCAGCAGCTCCGACGTGCGGAACACGCCTGCGTGCTTCTGCATCGTCGAACGGATGTCGTTCGCGACGTCCTGCGTGTATTCGCCCGAGGTCGACTTGTCCAGCTTCGCCAGGCGCGCCAGCGAGAATTCGCCTGCATCGGCCGGCAGCGGCTTGTGTTCCTTCTGGTTCTTCACGTGCTCGACGATGTGGTTGCCGGCCGCACGGCCGAACACCACGAGGTCCAGCAGCGAGTTCGTGCCGAGGCGGTTTGCGCCGTGCACGGACACGCACGAGCATTCGCCCACTGCGTAGAAGCCGTTGACCGGATCCTTGTGACCGCGCGACGTGCCGACGACCTGGCCGTGGATGTTGGTCGGGATGCCGCCCATCTGGTAGTGGATCGTCGGGACGACCGGGATCGGTTCCTTGATCGCGTCGACGTTCGCGAACTTCAGCGCGATTTCGCGGATCGACGGCAGACGCTTCATGATCGTCTCGGCGCCGATGTGCGACAGGTCGAGCAGCACGTGATCCTTGTTCGGCCCCACGCCGCGGCCTTCCTTGATTTCCTGGTCCATCGAGCGCGACACGAAGTCACGCGGCGCCAGATCCTTCAGCGTCGGTGCATAGCGCTCCATGAAGCGCTCGCCGTTCGCGTTGCGCAGGATACCGCCTTCACCACGCACGCCTTCGGTGATCAGCACGCCCGCGCCGGCCACGCCGGTCGGGTGGAACTGCCAGAACTCCATGTCCTGCAGCGCGATGCCCGAACGCGCAGCCATGCCGAGGCCGTCGCCGGTGTTGATGAACGCGTTGGTCGATGCCGCGAAGATCCGGCCTGCGCCGCCCGTCGCGAACAGCGTCGTCTTGCCTTCCATGATGTAGACGTCGCCCGTCTCCATCTCGAGGGCCGTCACGCCGAGCACGTCGCCGTCCGCGTCGCGGATCAGGTCGAGCGCCATCCATTCGACGAAGAACTGCGTCTTCGCTTCGACGTTCTGCTGGTACAGCGTGTGCAGCAGCGCGTGACCGGTCCGGTCGGCGGCCGCGCATGCGCGCTGGACCGGCTTCTCGCCGTAGTTCGCGGTGTGGCCGCCGAACGGGCGCTGGTAGATCGTGCCGTCCGCGTTGCGGTCGAACGGCATGCCGAAGTGCTCGAGTTCGTACACGACGTTCGGCGCTTCACGGCACATGAACTCGATCGCGTCCTGGTCGCCGAGCCAGTCGGAGCCCTTGATCGTGTCGTAGAAGTGGAAGTGCCAGTTGTCTTCGCTCATGTTGCCGAGCGACGCACCGATACCGCCCTGCGCGGCCACCGTGTGCGAACGCGTCGGGAACACCTTCGACAGCACGCCGACCGACAGGCCCGCGCGCGACAGTTGCAGCGCTGCGCGCAAGCCGGAGCCGCCCGCGCCGACGATCACGACGTCAAACTTGCGGCGCGGGAGATTAGTTTTGATTGCAGCCATTCTTTACACTCTCCAGAGAATCTGCGCGGCGTAGCCCGCACATGCGAGCAGCCAGACGATGGTCAGCGATTGCAGCAGCAGGCGCACACCGACGGGCTTCACGTAGTCCATCCAGATGTCGCGCACGCCGACCCATGCGTGGTAGAAGAGGGAAAGCAGCATCACGAAGGTCGCGAGCTTCATCCATTGCGCGGCGAAGATCGATGCCCAGCCTTCGTACGAGAAATCGTGCGCGCCGAAGAACAGGACGAGCAGAATGACCGTGTAGACCGCCATGATCGTGGCGGTGATGCGCTGCGCAAGCCAGTCGCGCAGGCCGTAATGTGCGCCGACGACGAGGCGCTTCGAGCCGATTCGGTTATTGGCTGCCATTTTCTTAGAATGCTCCGAACAGTTTGAGTGCCATGGCGATCGTCAGCGCGATCGAGACGACAAAGACGACGACTGCCGTCCGCTTGCCGCCTTCCTTCGTGACGGCGTCGTGGTTGACGTCCATCAGCAGGTGGCGAATGCCGGCGCAGAAATGGTGGAAGAAGGCCCACGACAGTGCGAGGACGATCAGCTTGACGATGATGTTGGAGAGGAAAGCCTTGAAGACTTCGAAGCTGAGCTCGGACGTGAGGCTCTGGTCGAAGAGGAACAGCAGGAACGGCAGGAACAAGAACAGCAGCGCGCCGCTGACTCGATGGAGAATCGACAATATCGCCGCCAGCGGCATGCGATATTTCATCGTGATATCGGCGAATCCGATGTTCCGGTATTCCGGCCTCGGCTTTCTTACTGCATCAGTCATGCTAGACCCCTACTATGTTGTCACACTAATCCGCGATTTTAGCGCCTTTTTATATCGCGCTGCAGCGAAAGTCTGCTCTGGATAGTTGCGCGAACTAGAACAAAAGGCGGCCCGAAACGTGCTTCGCGAGCGTGGGAAACGCGAACGCACTCGGCTTGAGCCGAAACTCCGTCAACTCAAGTCATTCTGATAGTAGTACCCGGTTGTGACATACCAGCCGCGACGCACCTCCACCGGCCGGTCACCATATGTATAGGACACGCGCTCGACCGACAGCAACGGAAAACCCGCCGGCACGTGCAGCAGGTCCGCCACCGCCGGCTCCGCCGCCACCGCGCGGATCTTCTCCGTCGCGCGAATCATCCGCGTGCCGAACTCCGTCTCGAACATCGCGTAGAGCGGCCCCTTGTACTCGCTCAGCCGCTCGAACGTGAGCCCGCGGAACATCGCACCCGGCAGCCAGATCTCGTCAAGCACCGTCACTTCGTTCTCGAACTCCAGCAGCCGGCGCACCTGCACGACCGGATCGGCCGGCTTCAGGTCGAGCTGCCGCGCGATCTCGGCCGGCGCGCGCAGGCGCCGGCATTCGAGCAGGCGGCTCACGTGCGGATGCTCGGCACCGTCGTCGGCCAGCAGGCGCAGGAAGCGGAACTGCGCGCGATCTTCATTGTGCGTCGCAACAAAAGTACCCTTGCCCTGCCGCCGGACCACGAGGTTTTCCGCGGCCAGTTCGTCAATCGCCTTGCGGACGGTGCCCTGGCTGACCTTGTAGCGGGCCGCGAGCTCCACCTCGCTCGGGATGATCTCGCCCGGCTTCCATTCACCGGATTCGAGACTTTGCGTGATCAATGACTTAATCTGCTGGTATAACGGGCTGAACGTCGGCGACGGCGGCGCCGCAGGCGAAGGTGCGGGATCGCTCGCGCCCGGCTGCCCTGGGCCGCCTGCGCCGGTCTGATTCGCGGTATTCGCCTGGTTCGATGTCATGGCGCGCATTTCATCACAAACCGCACTTTTTCGTCCACTCAATTTCCGCAAAACATCTGTCTTATATAAGACATATGATACCGTTTGACTTTGCGCGTGACGGCTCCTACACTCCCGGTCGAGCAAGGGTTCGCGGGTGCAAAAGCGCGTCCCCGGCTACGTGCCACGGCCGTCTCCAGGTTCACCGCGTCTGCCATCGCGAGTCCTCCGCCCTGCTTCAATGCAACGCTACGCACAACGCGCATAGAATGGCGTTTTCGCTAGCGTCCAACGCTTCACCCGTCCTGGAGATTTTCAATGGCTAAGCCCGCAAAGCGCGTTGCCGTCACCGGCGCCGCAGGTCAAATCGCTTACTCCCTGCTGTTCCGCATCGCGAACGGCGACCTGCTCGGCAAGGACCAGCCGGTCATCCTGCAACTGCTCGACCTCCCGCAAGCCCAAGCCGCCGTCAAAGGCGTCGTGATGGAACTCGACGATTGCGCGTTCCCGCTGCTGGCGGGCGTCGTGATCACCGACGATCCGAAGGTCGCATTCAAGGATGCCGACGTCGCACTGCTGGTCGGCGCACGTCCGCGCTCGAAGGGCATGGAGCGCAAGGACCTGCTGTCGGCAAACGCTGAAATCTTCACGGTTCAGGGTGCTGCGCTGAACGAAGTCGCCAGCCGCGACGTGAAGGTCCTGGTCGTCGGCAACCCGGCGAACACGAACGCATACATCGCGATGAAGTCGGCGCCGGATCTGCCGAAGAAGAACTTCACGGCAATGCTGCGCCTCGACCACAACCGCGCGCTGTCGCAGCTCGCAGCGAAGTCGGGCAAGCCGGTCGCATCGATCGAGAAGCTCGCCGTGTGGGGCAACCACTCGCCGACGATGTACCCCGACTTCCGCTTCGCGACCGCCGAAGGCGAATCGCTGCTGAAGCTGATCAACGACGACGTGTGGAACCGCGACACGTTCATCCCGACCGTCGGCAAGCGCGGCGCGGCGATCATCGAAGCGCGCGGCCTGTCGTCGGCGGCGTCGGCAGCCAACGCGGCGATCGACCACGTGCGTGACTGGGTCCTCGGCACGAACGGCAAGTGGGTCACGATGGGCATCCCGTCGGACGGCTCGTACGGCATTCCCGAAGACATCATCTACGGCGTGCCGGTCGTGTGCGAAAACGGCGAGTACAAGCGCATCGAAGGCCTGGAAATCGACGCCTTCTCGCGCGAGAAGATGGACGGCACGCTGGCCGAGCTGCTCGAAGAGCGCGATGGCGTTGCCCACCTGCTGAAGAACTAAGCATCACGTGCCTTTGCCGGGCGGCTCTCGGGCCGCCCGGTTCCGGCCCGGGCCGGCGCCAGCCGCCGGCCCTGCCGAACGATCCGATCCGCGCCCGTTTTGCCGCCCCGCGCCCGCCGCGCACCGGCCCAGAACGCGCCCGAATCCGATTTTCTCCACGTTGACCCGCTTCCCTGACGTAGACGAGATGGCTGCGCTCACTCCTGCACAAGTGCTGTACGACGGGGCGTCCCCGCCCGCGGTCCTGCCCTGTTGCGATCACTACGCGGGCAGCGAAAAGCTGATGCGCAAGTCGCTCGCGCTGCAGGCCGAAACGGGCCCCGTGTTCGACATCACGCTCGACTGCGAAGACGGCGCGGCCGTCGGCCAGGAAGCCGCGCACGCGGCACTCGTCGCCGACATGCTCGGCAGCGACGAAAACCGCTTCGGCCGCGTCGGCGTCCGCATCCACGACTTTTCCCATCCGCACTGGCGCGACGACGTGCGCATCGTGCTGCGCGCGTCGCGCGCACCCGCCTACATCACGCTCCCGAAGATCGCGAGTGCCGCCGACGCAGCCGAAATGACCGCGTTCATCGAAGGCACGCGCCGCGAGCTCGGCATCGCGCAGCCGATCCCGGTCGACGTGCTGGTCGAGACGCACGGCGCGCTCGCGCAGGCGGCCGCCCTCGCCGCGCTGCCGACGGTCGGCACGCTGAGCTTCGGGCTGATGGATTTCGTCTCCGCGCACCATGGCGCGATTCCCGATGCCGCGATGCGCTCGCCCGGCCAGTTCGAGCACCCGCTCGTGCGCCGCGCGAAGCTGGAAATCGCCGCGGCCTGCCACGCGCACGGCAAGACGCCGTCGCACAACGTGACGACCGAGGTGCGCGACATGAGCGTCGTCGCCGCCGATGCCCGCCGCGCGCGCGACGAATTCGCCTTCACGCGGATGTGGAGCATCCACCCCGCGCAGATCCGCCCGATCGTCGACGCATTCGCGCCGCGTACCGACGAGGTCGCGCTGGCCGCCGAGATCCTGCTGGCCGCGCAGGCCGCCGACTGGGGGCCGACGCGCCACGGTGATACGCTGCACGATCGCGCGAGCTACCGGTATTACTGGTCGGTGCTGCGCCGCGCGCGGGCCACCGGCCAGCCCGTACCGGCCGAGGCCGCGCCGCTGTTCGGCCCGGCCGCCGCGGGCA
>NZ_LDVA01000185.1:0-30261 GCF_050768715.1 Burkholderia sp. ZZQ-2
AACGCGGCACGCGCGCGCCGTATCGTGACAACGCGGCCGGCGAAGGGGCGAAGCGCAGCTTCGGCGATCGCCGTACGTCGTCCGATCGTCCGCCGCGCCGTGATGACGACGCACGTCCGCGTCGCGCCGGTGGCGACGACGACAAACGCTCGTCCTATCGCGACAAGGCAGCCGGTGAAGGTGCAAAGCGCAACTTCGGCGACCGTCGCACGTCGTCCGATCGCCCGCCCCGCCGCGATGACGATGCACGTCCGCGTCGCGCGGGTGGTGAAGGCGGCGCACGCGCGCCGTACCGTGACAATGCATCCGGCGAAGGCGCGAAGCGCAGCTTCGGCGACCGTCGCACGTCGTCCGATCGCCCGCCGCGCCGTGATGACGACGCACGTCCGCGTCGCGCCGGTGGTGAAGGCGGCCCGCGTACCCCCTATCGCGACAAGGCAGCTGGTGAAGGTGCGAAGCGCAGCTTCGGCGATCGCCGCACGTCGTCCGATCGTCCGCCACGCCGCGATGACGATGCCCGTCCGCGCCGTGCAGGTGGCGACGACGACAAACGCTCGTCCTATCGCGACAAGGCAGCCGGTGAAGGGGCAAAGCGCAGCTTTGGCGATCGCCGCCCGTCGTCCGATCGTCCGCCGCGCCGCGATGACGATGCCCGTCCGCGCCGCGCAGGCGCCGACGACGGCAAGCGCCCGTCCTATCGCGACAAGACGGCCGGCGAAGGCACGAAGCGCAGTTTCGGCGACCACCCGGCCCGCCCCGCGCGCGACGGCGAACGCCGCTCGTTCGGTGCGGTCAAGACCGCGCAGCCGGTCAAGCGCGCGGCGGCCGACGTCGACTACGGCGACGAAACGGGCCTGATGCGCCTGTCGAAGCGGATGTCCGAGCTCGGCATGTGCTCGCGCCGCGAAGCCGACGAATGGATCGAAAAGGGTTGGGTGCTCGTCGACGGCGAACGCATCGACACGCTCGGCACCAAGGTCCGCGCCGACCAGAAGATCGAGATCGACGAGCGCGCGAGCGCCGCGCAGGCCGCGCAAGTGACGATCCTGCTGCACAAGCCCGTCGGTTATGTGTCGGGCCAGGCGGAAGACGGCTACGAGCCGGCAGCCGTGCTGATCACGCGCGCGAACCGCTGGAGCGGCGACCATTCGCCGGTACGCTTCTCGCCGCAGCACCTGCACGCGCTCGCACCGGCCGGCCGCCTGGACATCGATTCGACCGGCCTGCTCGTGCTGACGCAGAACGGCGTGATCGCGAAGCAGCTGATCGGCGAGCAGTCGGATATCGACAAGGAATACCTGGTGCGCGTGCGCTTCGGCGAACGGCTGATCGACATCGACCAGCACTTCCCGGCGGAATCGCTCGCGAAGCTGCGCCACGGCCTCGAGCTCGACGGCGTCGCGCTGAAGCCCGCGATGGTGAGCTGGCAGAACGGCGAGCAGTTGCGCTTCGTGCTGCGCGAAGGCAAGAAGCGCCAGATCCGTCGCATGTGCGAACTGGTGGGTCTCGACGTGATCGGCCTGAAGCGCGTCCGGATGGGCCGCGTGATGCTCGGCGCACTGCCGCAGGGGCAATGGCGCTATCTGTCGGCCGACGAGACGTTCTGACCGCCGGCGCGCCACACGTGCGCCATGCAATGAAAAGGCCCGCGCAAGCGGGCTTTTTCTTGTCTGCGAGAAACCGGGAAAGCCGAGGGATCAGTCGTCGGAAGCCGGATCGAGCCCCGGGAACAGCACTTCCGTGAAGCCGAAGCGCGTGAAATCGGTGATCCGCATCGGATACAGCTTGCCGATCAGATGGTCGTATTCGTGCTGGACGACGCGTGCGTGAAAACCGTCGGCGACACGATCGATCTTCTCGCCGAACTGGTCGAAGCCGCTGTAGCGCACCTTCGCATAGCGGCTGACGACGCCGCGCATGCCCGGCACCGACAGGCAGCCTTCCCAGCCCTCCTCCATGTCCGGCGGCATGTATTCGACCTTCGGGTTGATCAGCACGGTCTCGGGCACCGGCGGCGCTTCCGGGTAGCGGTTGTTGTTGCCGAAGCCGAAGATGATGATCTGCAGCCCGACGCCGATCTGCGGCGCGGCCAGGCCGGCGCCGTTCGCATGGTGCATAGTCTCGAACATGTCCGCGACGATCTCGTGCAGCTCGGGTGTATCGAACCGCTCGACCGGCTTGGCGACTTCGAGCAGGCGCGGATCGCCCATCTTCAGGATCTCGCGAATCATGGCGTATTGCCCTCCAGGAGTTGGTGCAGGCCGTCTTCGTCCAGCACGGGGATGCCGAGTTCCTCGGCCTTCGCGAGCTTGCTGCCGGCTTCGGCGCCCGCGACCACGTAATCCGTCTTCTTCGATACCGAACCGGCCACTTTCGCGCCCGCCGCTTCGAGCATTTCCTTCGCGGCATCGCGCGTGAGCGTCGGCAGCGTGCCCGTCAGCACGACGGTCTTGCCGGCCAGCACGCCCTGCGGCGCCTTCGGCGCGGGCGGCCCTTCCGGCCACGTCACCTTGCCCGGTGCGCGCAACTGCTCGATCACGGTCCGGTTGTGCTCTTCCGCGAAGAACTGATGAATCGACTCGGCGACGATCGGCCCGACGTCGTTGACTTCGAGCAGCTCTTCGATCGACGCGTCCATGATCGGCGTGAGCGAACCGAAATGCTTCGCGAGATCCTTCGCGGTCGATTCGCCCACGTGGCGGATACCGAGCCCGTAGATGAAGCGCGCGAGCGTCGTGTGCTTCGCCTTCTCGAGCGAGTCGAGCAGGTTCTGTGCGGACTTCTCGGCAAACCGGTCGAGCTCGGCGAGCGTCGCAAAGCCGAGATTGAACAGGTCGGCCGGCGTGCGCACGAGATTCAGTTCGACGAGCTGGTCGATGATCTTCTCGCCGAGACCGTCGATGTCGAGCGCGCGGCGCTGCGCGAAGTGCCACAGCGCCTGCTTGCGCTGCGCCGGGCAGAACAGGCCGCCCGTGCAGCGCGCGATCGCCTCGTCCGGCAGGCGCTCGATCTTCGAGCCGCACACCGGGCATTCGGTCGGCATCACGAATTCGGCCGCATCGGCCGGGCGCCGGTCGAGCAGCGCACCGACCACCTCGGGGATCACGTCGCCGGCGCGGCGCACGATCACGGTATCGCCAATCCGGATGTCCTTGCGGCGCACCTCGTCCTCGTTGTGCAGCGTCGCGTTGGTCACCGTCGCCCCGCCGACAAACACCGGCTCGAGGCGCGCGACCGGTGTGATCGCGCCGGTGCGCCCGACCTGCACGTCGATCGCGACGAGCTTCGTCAGCGCTTCCTGCGCGGGGAACTTGTGAGCAAGCGCGAAGCGCGGCGCACGCGACACGAAACCGAGGCGCTCCTGCTCGTCACGCCGGTTGACCTTGTAGACGACACCGTCGATGTCGTAGGGCAGCGACTCACGCTTCTCGCCGACCTTGCGGAAGAAGTCGAGCAAGCCCTCGGCGCCCTGCACGACCGCGCGCTCGCGGTTCACGGGCAGGCCGAGCGACTCGTACCAGTCGAGCAGCGCGCTGTGCGTATCGGGCATCGGCATCCCGTCGAGCACGCCGATCCCGTACGCGAAGAACGACAGCGGGCGCTGCGCGGTGATCTTCGAGTCGAGCTGGCGCAGGCTGCCGGCCGCGGCGTTGCGCGGGTTCGCGAATTCGCGCTGCTCGGCCGCGCGCTGGCGTTCGTTCAGGCGTGCGAAATCGCGCTTGAACATCAGTACCTCGCCGCGCACGTCGAGTACGGCCGGCACGTTCTTGCCCTTCAGCTTCAGCGGAATCGAGCGGATCGTGCGCACGTTCTCGGTCACGTCCTCGCCGGTCGTGCCGTCGCCGCGCGTCGACGCCTGCACGAATATGCCTTGCTCGTAACGCAGCGAGATCGCGAGACCGTCGAACTTCAGTTCGCACGCGTAGTCGACCGGCTCCGTCACCGAACCGGCGAGATCGGTCGCCTTGTCGAGCGTATCGGCGACGCGCTTGTCGAACGCGACGATGTCCTCGTCGGCAAAGCCGTTGTTCAGCGACAGCATCGGCGCGTCGTGGACGACCGGCGTGAAGCCGCCGGCCGCCTCGCCGCCCACGCGCTGCGTCGGCGAATCGGGCGTCACGAGTTCGGGATGATCGGTTTCGAGCTGCTGCAACTCGCGAAACAGTCGGTCGTACTCGGCGTCGGGCAGATCCGGCTGATCGAGCACGTAGTAGGCGTAGTTCGCCCGCTCGAGTTGGTCGCGCAGCCACGCGGCGCGCGCGTCGGGCTGGCTGGCTGGCGGTTCGGCTTGGGTTCGGGCCATGCTGGCGGCAGATTCGTTCTGAGAAAATCGGATGCCCGATTATCTCAGTTTGCCGCCGTGGCGGGGCGCGCAAAACGCGCCCGATGCGCGTGCTGCAGCGCAAACAGCGAGGTGTGCGCCGCAGCGACGAACGGCGGCGCCGAAGCCCGCCGCCCGTGCATTCGCGTTACTGGCTGAAGAGGCGGCGCGTGACCGGCGAACCGGCCGGAATGCCGGCTTCCTCGAGCTTCGCGTACAGCTTCATCAGTTGCTGGTCGATCGCGACGAGCGTCGATTCCGGCAGCGGCCGGCGCGAATCGTCGACGACCCGCGCACCGATCCGTTCGGACAGCGACTTCGCGTAGTCGCACATCAGCCGGAACGGCAGGATGTCCTCTTCGGCGACCGGCACGTCGAGCACCAGCGTGATCATGTTGCCGCCCTTGTACGTGAGGTCGTCACGCAGGAAGTTCGTGTCGCCGAACTGCAGCATGAACACCGGGTTCTGCTTCGCGTCGAGCTTCACGAAACGCGTGCCGTCGCGCGACAGCAGCAGCCCGTCCTGCGACGCGACCGCCTGCACGTAGTTCGCCGACCACGGCGCGCCGTCCGACATCACGTTAATCGACAGCTGGGCGTCGCATTGCGCGGCAAACGCGTCGAGCTCGCGCGCCATCGCGACCGTTTCCATCATGTCCGGGAATTCCGGCGCGCCGTCGATCGCGTCGGCGAACTGCTGGACACCCGTCACGAATTCGGAGAACTCGAGCTCGTTCAGCGCGCCGCTGCGGTTCGCGAGCTGCGCGGCCGCGCGCAGTTCCTCGTAGCGCACGCCGTTCTGCAGCAGCTCCCACTGGCCGCCTTCGGGCTTGCCTTCGATATGCACGGGCTTGCTGCCCGCGCGGCGCAGCCGCTGCGCGGCCGGCAGGATCTTGTCGCCCGGCAGCAAACCGGTGAGGCGGATCGGCACGATGCAATCGATCCGGCGGTCGACGATCGCCGGCGGTGCCGACGAGATCGTCGTCGCGGCCGGCAGCACGGGTTCGACCGGCTCGGCCGCTTCAGCGTGCGTGTCGTGCGCGGTGGCCGGCACGGTGTCTTCGCCGGCGACCGCGTCGACCGGCTCGGCCGGCGACTCGACGCCGGTCGCCTCGGCCTGCAGATCGGCCGGCATGTCGGCAGGCGCCGCACCGCCGAAGGTCGGCTCGACGCGCGCGACTTCCGCCGACGCGGCAGCCGCAGCAGCCGGCGCCGCAGGCTCGCGCCGCACCGGCTGACGCACCGGCTCGATGAACGGCAACTCTTCGTCGCGCTCGGGGCGGTTCATCGCCTCGGCCGCTTCCTCCGGCATCGGGCGCGGCATCCTGCGCCGCACCTTCGCGCCCTGCCATGCGTTGTAGACCACGACGCCGCCCACCACGACGGCGCCCGCGCCGATCAAACCGAGTGTCAACTCGTCCATGCACGCTCCATCAGCAATTCTTGTTCGTCGGAACCGCGAACGGGCGCCCATGCGCCGCGCGAACGCGGTCCGGTTTCGTCAAACGTCAATTCTGGGCAAAACCCGCGGCGGTTTCCATGTCCACCGCAACGATCCGCGACACGCCCTGCTCCTGCATCGTCACGCCGATCAGCTGCTGCGCCATCTCCATCGCGATCTTGTTGTGCGAGATGAACAGGAACTGCGTCTTGTCGGACATCGCGCGCACGAGATTCGCGAAACGCTCGGTGTTCGCGTCGTCGAGCGGCGCGTCGACCTCGTCGAGCAGACAGAACGGCGCCGGATTGAGCTGGAACATCGCGAACACGAGCGCGGTCGCGGTCAGCGCCTTCTCGCCGCCCGACAGCAGGTGAATCGTCGCGTTCTTCTTGCCCGGCGGCTGCGCCATCACCTGCACGCCGGCATCGAGGATCTCGTCGCCCGTCATGATCAGCTTCGCCTGGCCGCCGCCGAACAGGCGCGGGAACAGGTCGCTGAAGTGACGGTTGACCTCGTCGAAGGTGCCTTGCAGCAGCGTGCGGGTTTCCTGGTCGATCTTGTGGATCGCGTCCTCGAGCGTCGTGATCGCGTCGATCAGGTCGGCCGACTGCGCATCGAGGAACACCTTGCGCTCGCTCGCGGCCTTCAGCTCGTCGAGCGCGGCCATGTTCACCGGGCCGAGCGCATTGATCGCGTTGTTCAGGCGCGTGACCTCGCCTTGCAGGTACGACGGCTTCAGATCCGGCGTGAGCTTCTCGCGCAGCGCTTCCTCGTCGACCTCGGCCGCCGTCAGTTGCTCGGCGAACTGCTCGACCGCCAGGCGCGCGGCCTGCTCCTTCAACTGCAATTCGGTGATGCGATCGCGCAGCGGCTGCAGCGAGCGCTCGGCGACGAGCCGCTGCTCGTCCGACGCGCGCAGCTTCGCGGTCAGGTCGTCGAGTTCGATCCGCGCGGCCTGCAGCGCCTCTTCCTTCACCGCACGAACTTCGAGCGCGTCCTGCAGGCCCGTGTGCGCGGTCTGCTCGTTGATCGTCTCGAGTTCGGCGCGTGCGTCTTCCAGCGATCCGGCAACACGTTCGCTCTGCTCGTGCGCGACCTGGATGCTGCGCTTGAGTTCGTCGATCCGCGTCACCGCGTTGCGTGCGGCGAAGCGTGCGTCGTTCGCGCCGCGCTCCAGGTCACGCGCCTCCTGACGCGCCTGCGTCAGCGATTCGTCGAGTGCTTCGAATGCGAGCTGGTTGTCCTCGAAGCGCGCCTGCAGCTCCGCGAGTTCGCCGTCGAAACGCTCGAAATTCGCTTCCGATTCCGCGCGCATCGCGCGCTGCTCTTCGATCTGCGCGCCGATTTCCTCGAGTTCCTCGCGGATCTGCGTGCTGCGCTGCGTGTAACGTTCGTGCGCCTGCGCGAGCTTCAGCACGTCCATCTGCAGCGCGTGCACGCGTTGCGTCGCACGCTCGGCCTGGGCGCGCACGTCGCCGAGCGCCTGCGTGGCCTGCGTGTGCGCGGCTTCCGCGCGCACGGCCGCCGTGCGCGCCTCGTCGGCGAGCAGCGCCTGCGCACGCACCTGGCGCGTCAGGTTTTCGATTTCCTGCTGGCGGGCCAGCATCCCGGCCTGCTCCGAATCGGCGGCGTAGAGCTGCACGCCGACGCGCGTGACGACATGGCCGGCCTTGACGACGAACGCGCCGCCTGCCGGCAGCTGCGTGCGCGTCGCGAGCGCCTGTGCGACGTCGTCGGCGACATACACGTTGCCGAGCCAGTCGTTCAGCACCGCACGGATGCCCGCATCGTCGATGCGCACGAGCGACAGCACCGGACGCAGGCCCGCCACGGCCGCGGGCGGTTCGCCGGCCGCGGGCGGCGCATAGAACGCGAGCTTTGCCGGCGGCGCATCGGTCGCGAATGCCTTCACCCAGTCGAGATTCGACACTTCGAGCGCGGCGAGGCGCTCGCGCAGCACGGCCTCGAGCGCCGCTTCCCAGCCGGCCTCGACGTGCAGCTTCTTCCACAGGCGCGGCAGCGCGCCGAGCTCGTGCTTGTCGAGCCACGGCTGCACCTTGCCTTCGGTCTGCACGTTTTCCTGCAGTTGCTTCAACGCGGCGAGACGCGCCTCGAGCTGGTGGATCTGCGCGGCCTCGGCCTGCACGCGCTCCTGCGCGGCACGGCGTTCGCCATCGAGGCGTGGCACCGTTTCCTGCGCGTCGGCGAGGCGCGCCTGCGCTTCGGCAAGGATCTCTTCCTGCTCGGCCAGCTGCATGCGCAGCTCTTCGAGCTGGGCTTCGTCCGGCGCGTCGAGCCCGCCCGCTTCGCTCTTCAGGCGCTCATGGCGCTGCTGAAGCTGCTGAAGCTGCTGGTCGGCGTTGCGCTGGTGCGCGGCCTCGAGTTTCAGCGACTGTTCGGTCTGCGCGATCCGCGCGCGCTCGTCGTTGAGCTGCGCCTGCGCATCGCGCCATTTCGCTTCGAGCGCCGGCAGCGCGTCGTGCTTCGCGGCGGCGTTGTCTTCGGCGAGCGCGGCCTTCTCGTCGGCCATCGCACGCGCTTCCTCGGCTTCCTCGAGCTCGTCCTGCGCCTTCTCGGCCTGCGCGCGCCATTGCTCGCGCTGCGCGTTCAGCGCGGCGATCTGCGCCTGCACGCGATTGCGCGATTCGACGATGAACTTGATCTCGGCTTCGAGGCGGCTCACCTCGGCATTCGCCTCGTAGAGCGAACCCTGCGCGCCCTGCATCGCGTCGCTCGCCGAGTAATGCGCGACACGCAGCGTCTCGAGCTGCGCCTCGACCTCGCGCAGCTTCGCCGTCTGCGCCTCGAGGTCGATCTGCGCCTGTTCGATCGCGCGCTGCTGCTTCTGCTGCTCGCCGGCGGCCTCGTTCTTGCGCAGCAGCCACAGCAGGCGCTGCTTCTCCTCGCCGTCGGCGACGAGTTCCTTGTACCTGGTCGCGACGACGGCCTGCGCCTCGAGCTTCTCGAGGTTCGCACCGAGTTCGCGGACGATGTCCTCGACGCGCGTCAGGTTCTCGCGCGTGTCGTGCAGGCGGTTCTCGGTTTCGCGGCGGCGCTCCTTGTACTTCGAGACGCCCGCGGCTTCCTCGAGGAACACGCGCAGCTCTTCCGGCTTCGCCTCGATGATCCGCGCGATCATGCCCTGCCCGATGATCGCGTACGCACGCGGCCCGAGGCCCGTGCCGAGGAAGATGTCCTGGATGTCGCGGCGACGCGCCGGCAGGTTGTTGATGTAATAACTCGACGTGCCGTCGCGCGTGAGCACGCGCTTCACGGCGATCTCGCCGTACTGGCCCCACTGGCCGGCCGCGCGGCCGTCGGAGTTGTCGAAGATCAGTTCGACGCTGGCCCGGCTGCCGGGCTTGCGGGCGGTCGAGCCGTTGAAGATCACGTCCTGCATCGACTCGCCGCGCAGCTCGGAAGCGCGCGACTCGCCGAGCACCCAGCGCACGGCGTCGATGATGTTGGACTTGCCGCACCCGTTCGGGCCCACCACGCCGACAAGCTGGCCCGGAACCTGGAAATGCGTGGGATCGACAAAGGATTTGAAGCCAGCGAGTTTGATCGAGCTCAGACGCACGGCGGTATCGGATGTGAAGAAGGTGTGAAACGGACGGAGCCGCACTGCGCGAGGCCGGACGGCCCATGCGCGCGACGCGCCCCGGAATTCAAAAGCGGGGCCGCGCGCATCCAGCGTTGGGCCCCGCAAACGGCTTCCATCATACCATCGCGCGTGCACCGTCCCGACCGTCGCCGGGTTTGTCCGGTGCCGGCGCGGCACGATGGACCCGGCTCGACAGCAGCGTGGCCAGCACGATGCACGCGCCGCCCGCCCACTCGCGCGCGGTCGGCAGCTCGTTCGCGAACACCCACGCCGACAGCGCGGTGATCACGATCTCGAACAGCATGATGATCGACGCACGGTTCGCCGGCACACGCGCGAGCCCGTACTGCACGAGCAGGTTGTTCGACGCCATCGTCACGCCGATCGCGACGATGATCAGCGCGGCGACACCGAGCTGGCCGCCCGCCGGCGCAGCCGGCAGCCCCTCGAACAGCGACGCGATCGCGCCGAACACGGCCGCGCCGCCGAACAGCGTCGCAGTGCGCATCTCCGCGCGCATTTCCGGCAGCTCGCGGCTCGCCTTGATCACGAGCACGTTGCTCATCGCGAAACTCAGCCCGGCAGCGAGGCCGGCCCATTCGGCCGGGCTGGCCGGCAGCGGCAGGCCGAGCGCCGGCGACCACAGCATCAGCATCGCGCCGCCGATCGACAGCGCCGCGAGCCCCGCGCCGGCCCAGGTCAGCCGCTCGCGCAGCAGGAAGTGCGCGTAGATCGCGGTCCACGCGGGGGTCAGGTAGAACAGCAGCATCACGCGCAGCACTTCGCCGTGGATCGTGCCCCACACGAATCCGAGGTTCGTCACGCCGGCCGTCACCGCGATGCCGGCCAGCACCCAGTGCCAGCGCAGCGTCGCGATCGTGCGGTGCCGCGCGACGATCACGAACAGGAACGCGACGAGGCTCGTCAGCGCGCTCGCGAGCGTGCCCGTCACGCCGAGCGACGCAAGGATCCGCAGCGGATACCATATCAGGCCCCATACCGATGCGCCGATCAGGATGGCCAGCGTCGGCAGGCTGCCGCGTACCGCGTTATTCATTTGGTTCGATACCCTTTATTCGACCGGCCCGGCCGCCGTTCCGGCAGGCCGTGACCGCGTTCCGTCACGCTATAATCGTCCGTTGCGACCCGTGCGCCCGCGGCGCCCGTTCGCAGCCGCGCGGCGCGCCCGCCGCTTCTTTCGCTCCAACCGGCCGCGATGGCCGCTTCGCCCGTGAACCCTCGACTCGACTCGCTCCAGCCCTATCCCTTCGAAAAGCTGCGCGCCCTGTTCAAGGACGTGACGCCCTCCGGCGCCCTCAAACCGATCAGCTTCGGCATCGGCGAGCCCAAACATGCGACCCCGGCGCTGATCCGCGACGCCGTGGTGGCCGCGCTCGACGGTCTCGCGTCGTACCCGGCCACCGCCGGCTCGGACGCGCTGCGTACGTCGATCGCGCACTGGCTCGAGCGCCGCTACGGGCTGCCGACCATCGATCCGGCCACGCAGGTGCTGCCCGTGTCGGGCTCGCGCGAGGCGCTGTTCTCGCTCGCCCAGACGGTGATCGACGCACGCCCGTCCGAAACGGGCGAGAAGGCGATCGTACTCTGTCCGAATCCTTTCTATCAAATTTACGAAGGCGCGGCGCTGCTGGCCGGTGCCGAACCCTATTTCGCGAACAGCGACCCGGCTCGCAACTTCGCTTGCGACTACGCGTCGGTGCCCGACGCGGTCTGGGCGCGCACGCAGCTGCTGTACGTCTGCTCGCCGGGCAACCCGACGGGCGCCGTGCTGACGCTCGACGACTGGCGCGAGCTGTTCGCGCTGTCCGACCGCCACGGTTTCGTGATCGCGTCCGACGAGTGCTATTCGGAGATCTATTTCGACGAAGCGGCACCGCCGCTCGGCGGCCTCGAGGCCGCGCACCGCCTCGGCCGCGGCTTCGAGCGGCTCGTGATGCTGTCGAGCCTGTCGAAACGCTCGAACGTGCCGGGCATGCGCTCGGGTTTCGTCGCCGGCGACGCGGCGCTGCTGAAGAAATTCCTGCTGTACCGCACATACCACGGCGCGGCGCTGTCGCCGGTCTGGCAGCACGCGAGCATCGCCGCGTGGAACGACGAGGCGCACGTGCGCGAGAACCGCGCGCTGTACCTGCAGAAGTTCAACACGGTCACGCCGATGCTCGCCGACGTGATCGACGTGAAGCTGCCCGACGCGGCGTTCTACCTGTGGGCCAACGTGTCGCGCACCGGCCTGTCGGACACCGAGTTCGCCCGTCGCCTGTACGCCGACTATAATGTGACGGTTCTGCCCGGCTCGTACCTGGCGCGCGATGCGCACGGCACGAATCCGGGCCGCGATTTCATCCGGATCGCGCTCGTCGCGGGCACCCCCGAATGCGTCGAGGGCGCGCAACGCATCGTCGATTTCTGCCGGTCTCTCGCGCGGTAATCGTCCATCCGATCAATTCCATCCAATCTCCTGCGAAAACGAACATGTCGCAACAACTTCAGCAAATCATCGATACCGCCTGGGACAACCGCGCCGAGCTGTCGCCGAAGGCCGCGCCGGCCGACGTCCGCGAAGCCGTCGCGCACGCGATCGAGCAGCTCGACAAAGGCGCGCTGCGCGTTGCCGAGAAGATCGACGGCAACTGGACCGTGCATCAGTGGCTGAAGAAGGCCGTGCTGCTGTCGTTCCGCCTGGAGGACAACGCGCCGATGCCCGCCGGCGGCTACTCGCAGTTCTACGACAAGGTGCCGTCGAAGTTCGCGAACTACACGGCCGAAGATTTCGCCGCAGGCGGCTTCCGCGTCGTCCCGCCGGCCATCGCGCGCCGCGGCTCGTTCATCGCGAAGAACGTCGTGCTGATGCCGTCGTACACCAACATCGGCGCGTACGTCGACGAAGGCACGATGGTCGACACGTGGGCAACGGTCGGTTCGTGCGCGCAGATCGGCAAGAACGTGCACCTGTCGGGCGGCGTCGGCATCGGCGGCGTGCTCGAGCCGCTGCAGGCGAACCCGGTCATCATCGAAGACAACTGCTTCATCGGCGCCCGCTCGGAAGTCGTCGAAGGCGTGATCGTCGAGGAAAACTCGGTGATCTCGATGGGCGTGTACCTCGGCCAGAGCACGAAGATCTACGATCGCGAGACGGGCGAAGTCAGCTACGGCCGCATCCCGGCCGGTTCGGTCGTCGTCGCCGGCAACCTGCCGTCGAAGGACGGCTCGCACAGCCTGTATTGCGCGGTGATCGTCAAGAAGGTCGACGCGAAGACGCGCGCGAAGGTCGGCCTGAACGAGCTGCTGCGAGGCGACTGATGGCGAAGCCGCACACCGTGGTCGTCTACGGCATTCCGAACTGCGACACCGTGAAGAAGGCCCGCGTGTGGCTCGACGATCACGGCGTCGAATTCGAGTTCCACGACTTCAAGAAGCTCGGCGTCAGCGCGCCGCTGATCGAAGACTGGCTGAAGGACGTGTCGCTCGACGCACTCGTCAACAAGCGCGGCACCACGTGGCGCGGCCTCGACGACGCAATGAAGGCGGCCGCCGAAACGAAGACCGGCGCGGTCGCGCTGATGATCCACAAGCCGTCGGTCATCAAGCGTCCCGTGCTGGTGGTCAACGGCCGCGTGAAATCGCTCGGCTTCGTGGCCGATCAATACGCGGCGCTGTTTGCCGCATAGGGCTGCCCGCGCTGCGCCTGTCGGCGCAGCCCGACGTCTTGTCGCTGCCGGCCACCGCGCCGGCATTTTTTATCGAAAGTGGTCCGAACCATGTCCGCCACCCTAGCCCTTACCGAACAGCTGATCGCCCGCGCGTCCGTCACGCCCGACGACCAGCATTGCCAGCAGATCCTGACCGAGCGCCTCGCCGCGCTCGGCTTCGAATGCGAGACCATCGCGTCGCACGGCGTGACCAACCTGTGGGCCGTCAAGCGCGGCGCCGACGGCCGCGACGGCAAGCTGCTCGCCTTCGCGGGCCACACCGACGTCGTACCGACCGGCCCGCTCGAGCAATGGAGCTCGCCACCGTTCATCCCCGCCCATCGGGACGGCAAGCTGTACGGCCGCGGCGCGGCCGACATGAAGACGTCGCTCGCGGCGTTCGTCGTCGCATCCGAGGAATTCGTCGCGGCACACCCCGGCCACCGCGGCGCGATCGCGTTCCTGATCACGAGCGACGAGGAAGGCCCCGCCACCGATGGCACCGTGAAGGTCGTCGAGCTGCTCGAAGCGCGCGGCGAACGCATGGACTACTGCATCGTCGGCGAACCGACGTCGACCAACGAACTCGGCGACGTCGTCAAGAACGGCCGCCGCGGCTCGATGTCGGGCGAACTGGTCGTCAAGGGCGTACAGGGCCACATCGCCTATCCGCACCTCGCGAAGAACCCGATCCACCTGCTCGCGCCGGCGCTCGCCGAGCTCGCCGCCGAGCAGTGGGACGAAGGCAACGAATACTTCCCGCCGACCACCTGGCAGGTATCGAACCTGCACGCCGGCACCGGCGCGACCAACGTGATCCCCGGCCACGCCGACCTGCTGTTCAACTTCCGCTTCTCGACCGCGAGCACGGTCGAGGGCCTGCAGGCGCGCGTGCACGCGATCCTCGACAAGCACGGCCTCGAATACACGCTGAAGTGGTCGGTGAGCGGCCTGCCGTTCCTCACGCCGCGCGGCGAGCTGTCGGGCGCGCTGGAAAACGCGATCCGCACCGAGACCGGCATCACGACCGAGCTGTCGACCACGGGCGGCACGTCGGACGGCCGTTTCATCGCGCGCATCTGCCCGCAGGTGATCGAGTTCGGCCCGCCGAACGGCAGCATCCACAAGATCGACGAGCACATCGAAGTGCGCTTCATCGATCCGCTGAAGAACGTGTACCGCCGCGTGCTCGAACAACTGATCGCCTGATGGAGCCTCGCATGACGACACCTTTTGCCACTGTTCGCGACCTGCTGCGCTACGCGGTCACGCGCTTCTCGAAGGCGAAGCTCGCGTTCGGCCACGGCTCCGACAATGCGTACGACGAAGCGGCCTACCTCGTGCTGCGCACGCTCGAACTGCCGCTCGACACGCTCGAGCCGTTCCTCGACGCACGGCTCCTGCCCGACGAAATCGCGGCCGTGCTCGCGGTGATCGAACGGCGCGCGACCGACCGCGTGCCGGCCGCGTACCTCACGCATGAAGCCTGGATGCATGGCCACCGCTTCTACGTCGACGAACGCGTGATCGTGCCGCGCTCGTTCATCGGCGAACTGCTCGACGACGGGCTGCAGCCGTACGTCGCCGATCCCGAACAGGTCGGCGCCGTGCTCGAGCTGTGCACGGGCTCGGGCTGCCTCGCGATCCTCGCGGCGAGCGCGTTCCCGAATGCCGAGATCGACGCGGTCGACCTGTCCGACAAGGCCCTCGAAGTCGCCGAGATCAACGTGCGCGACTACGGCCTCGAAGACCGCGTCGCACTGCACCGCGGCGACCTCTACGCGCCGCTGCCCGCGTTCCGCACCGACCCGGGCACGCGTTACGACGTGATCCTGACGAACCCGCCGTACGTGAATGCCTCGTCGATGGCCGCACTGCCGCCCGAGTACCGTCACGAGCCGGAGATGGCGCTCGCGGGCGGCGATGACGGGATGGACATCGTGCGACGCATCGTCGCCGAAGCCCATCGCTGGCTGCACGACGACGGCGTGCTCGTCGTCGAGATCGGCAACGAGCGCGAGAACGTCGAAGCCGCGTTCGGCGGCCTCGAACTCACGTGGCTGCCCACCAGCGCGGGCGACGACGCCGTCTTCCTGATCCAGGCGTCCGACCTGCCGCGCAAGGCCTGAGCCTTTCCGGCCCGCCCGCCGTGCGGCGCACCATTGCGCCGCACGGTTGGGTAAGATGCGCGTAGGCGGCCGCCCGGCCGCGCGACCTCAGGAGTCCGTCACGCGCCCATGACCCTCGACTGGCTACATCTCGGCACCCTGATCCTGACCATCCATGTGCTCGGGATCGTCGCGGCGTGCCACGCGATCATGAATACGCGCACGTCGCAAGGCGCGATCGCATGGGCCGTCTCGCTTGCGGCCATGCCGTACCTGACGCTCGTTCCGTACCTGTTCCTCGGTCGCAGCAAGTTCTCCGGCTACGTCGACGCCCGGCGCCACGAGCTGGAAATGTTGCGCATGCACACACCCCGCTCGCCCTGGCTCAGCACCGACGCGACCGACGGGCCGGCCGCCGACGCGATCGGCCAGGCCGCGGTGCTCGCGCTTACGCGACTCGGCGGCATGCCGTTCCTCGGCGGCAATTCGGTGCGCACGCTCGTGAACGGCGATGCGACGTTCTCGGCGATCCTGGCCGCAATCGACGCCGCGCGCGATTACGTGGTGGTGCAGTTCTTCATCGTGCGCGACGATGCGCTCGGCCGGATGCTGCGCGACTCGCTGCTCGCGCGTGCGGCAGCCGGCGTGCGCTGCTGCCTCCTGTACGACAGCATCGGCAGCTTCGACTTGCCGCACAGCTACGTCGACACATTGCGCCGGGGCGGCGTCGAGGTTCATCCTTTCGCGACCAACCGGAAGTTCGTCAACCGTTTCCAGCTCAACTTCCGCAACCACCGCAAGATCGTCGTCGTCGACGGCAATCGCGCGTTCGTCGGCGGCCACAACGTCGGCGTCGAATATCTCGGTGCGAAGCCGCGCCTGTCGCCGTGGCGCGACACGCACATCGAGATACGCGGACCCGTGGTCGCGAGCATCCAGTACGTGTTCGCCGAAGACTGGCACTGGGCGACGCAGAAGCTGCCGCCGCTCGCGATGCCGCCGCCCGCGCAGCCGGGCGACAACATGCATTGCCTCGCCGTGCCGATGGGGCCGGCCGACAAGCAGGAGACGGGCTCGCTGTTCTTCGTCGAGGCGATCAACGCCGCGCGCGAACGGGTCTGGATCACCACGCCGTACCTCGTTCCCGACGAAGCCGTGATCTCCGCGCTGAAGCTCGCCGTCATGCGCGGCGTCGACGTGCGCATCCTGATTCCGAGCCGGCGCGATCACTACGTGGTATTCGAGGCGTCGAAGCTGTACGCGCGCGATCTGATCGATGCAGGCGTGAAGGTATTCCGCTACCGGCCCGGCTTCCTGCACCAGAAGGTCGTGCTGATCGACCGCATCGCGGCGGCGATCGGCAGCGCGAATCTCGACAACCGCTCGTTCCGCCTCAATTTCGAGATCATGGTGCTGACCGTCGACCGCGCATTCGCCGACGAGGTCGAGACGATGCTCGTTGCCGACTTCGCACAGGCGTACGAGGTCGATGCGAACGAATACCGCCGCTCGCCTGCCTGGCGACGCATCGCGATGCACGTCGCGCGACTGTTCGCACCGATCCTCTGACGGCCGGGACCGCGACGGCGGGCGGGCGACCCGCATCGGCGCCGCGAACGCCGCCGGCAGCCGTCACAGCAGCTTGTCGATATCCGCGGCGATTTCGTCCGGCTTGGTGGACGGCGCATAGCGCTTGACGATGCGCCCTTCGCGATCGATCAGGAATTTCGTGAAGTTCCACTTGATCGCCTTGAGGCCGAGAATGCCGGGCGCCTCATCGGTCAGGTAGCGGTACAGCGGATGCGCATGGTCGCCCTTCACGTCGATCTTCGCGAACATCGGGAACGTGACGCCGTAATTGCGCTCGCAGAACGCGCCGATCTGCGCGGCGTCGCCGGGCTCCTGCTTGCCGAACTGGTTGCACGGAAAGCCGAGCACATAGAAGCCGCGCGCCGCGTACTGGTCGTACAGCTTCTGCAGGCCCGCGTACTGCGGCGTGAAACCACACTCGCTCGCGGTGTTGACGATCAGCAGCACCTTGCCGCGATACGCGTCGAGCGAGGCCGGCGCGCCGGCAAGCGTCTCTGCGCTGAACGAATACAGGGTGGACATCGGGCACTCCTTTTACGAAACCGGATCGACGTGGAGTCTAGGCGAAATTGCTCCATTGCGGCATCCGCCGAACGGCCAATGCCCGGCGCAGGCGGCGCGCAGTCTAGAATAGCGGTTTTGGCCAGTCATTTCCGCCGTGATCCGTTTCAATCAGTTCAGCCTTGCGCGCGGCACCAAGCCGCTGTTCGAGTCGACCTCCTTCGTACTCAATCCCGGCGAGAAAGCCGGCCTGATCGGCGCGAACGGCGCCGGCAAGTCGACGCTGTTCTCGGTCCTGCGCGGCGAGCTGCACTCCGACGGCGGCGATTTCTCGATGCCGCCGTCGTGGCGGATCGCCCACGTGTCGCAGGAAACGCCCGCCGTCGACCGCTCGGCGCTCGACTACACGCTCGACGGCGACGCCGCGCTGCGCGAGATCGAGGCGCGCATCGCCGCCGCGTCCGCCGCGCATGACGGCGCCGCCGAAGCCGACGCGCACGCGGCGTTCGCCGACGCCGACGGCTACACCGCGCCGGCCCGTGCCGAGGCGCTGCTGCTCGGTCTCGGCTTCACGCTCGCGCAGACGCGCGAATCCGTCGCCAGCTTCTCCGGCGGCTGGCGCATGCGCCTGAATCTCGCGCAGGCGCTGATGTGCCGCTCCGACCTGCTGCTGCTCGACGAACCGACGAACCACCTCGACCTCGACGCGATCGTCTGGCTCGAAGACTGGCTGCACCGCTACCCCGGCACGCTCGTCGTGATTTCGCACGACCGCGAATTCCTCGATTCGATCTGCAATGTCACGCTGCACCTGGAAAACCGCCAGGTGAAGCGCTACGGCGGCAACTACTCGCAGTTCGAAGTGCTGCGCGCGCAGCAACTGGCGCTGCAGCAAAGCGCCTACGAAAAGCAGCAGAAGACGATCGAGCACCTGCAGAGCTTCGTCGACCGCTTCAAGGCCAAGGCGACCAAGGCCAAGCAGGCGCAGAGCCGGATGAAGGCGCTCGAGAAGATGGAGCTGATCGCGCCCGCGCACATCGCGTCGCCGTTCACGTTCGAATTCCGCACACCCGATGCGGCGCCGAACCCGATGATGGTGATGGAAGACGTCCGCTGCGGCTACCACGCCGACGGCGGAGCGGAGATCCCGATCGTCGAGCGCGTCGCGCTGTCGATCCAGAACGGTCAGCGCATCGGCCTGCTCGGCGCGAACGGCCAGGGCAAGTCGACGCTGATCAAGACGCTGGCCGGCACGCTCGCGCCGCTGTCGGGGCACGTCCGCGACGGCAAGGGGCTGACGATCGGCTATTTCGCGCAGCACCAGCTCGAAACGCTGCGTGAGGACGATTCGCCGCTGGCGCATCTGGCGCGGCTCGCGCCCGACACGCGCGAGCAGGAACTGCGCGACTTCCTCGGCGGCTTCAACTTTTCGGGCGACATGGCCACCAGTCCGGTCGGGCCGTTTTCCGGCGGCGAAAAGGCACGCCTCGCGCTCGCGCTGATCATCTGGCAGAAACCGAACCTGCTGCTGCTCGACGAACCGACCAACCACCTCGACCTCGAAACGCGCCATGCGCTGACGATGGCGCTCGCGCAGTTCGAGGGCACGCTGATCCTCGTCTCGCACGACCGCCACCTGCTGCGCGCGACGACCGACCAGTTCATGCTGGTCGCGAAGCACCGGCTGCAGCCGTTCGACGGCGACCTCGACGACTACCGCGACTGGCTGCTGCAGCACGCGGCCGAGCAGCGCGCCGCCGCGAAGGCGGACAGCGCGGCTTCGTCGGGCGCGGGTGCCGCGGCCAACCGCAAGGACCAGAAGCGTCAGGCCGCCGAGGAACGGCAGCGCCTGTCTGTGCTGAAGAAGCCGCTGCAGACGCGTATCACGAAGCTCGAAAAGGAAATGGAGACGCTGCACGCGGAGAAGGCACGCCTCGACGCATTCGTCGCCGATCCGGCGAGCTACGAAGCCGAGCGCAAGACGGAGCTGACCGATGCGATCCGCAAGCTCGGGGACGTCAACACGCGTCTCGAGACGGTCGAGGCCGACTGGCTTGCCGCGCAGGAAGAGCTCGAGCAGATCGGCTGACCGCTGTCGCGGCACAACCGGCCGGTACGCCAGCCCGGCGTGCCGGCTGCCTCGGCACCGCAGCACCTTGATATCTCGACACCTCTACAGGCCCATCCGTCCTTCTTCGGGCCCGGATACGACAAGGCCGGGCGCACAGTCCCGGCCTGTTCATTCACTACCGTCGTCACCCGGTTCGCCGGCCATCCGCCAGGCTGCCGGCTCAGCGGCGCGGCAGCGTATCGCGCGGCATCTGCTCGTCGTCGCCCATCAGGTACCGGCGCCCTTCGGTCGGCCGCCGGATCGCGGCAGCGACTTCCGCTTCCGTCACGTCCTCGGACACGACCTTGCGCGCGAGGCGCCCCTCTTCGTCGATCCACTCGACGATCCGGCATCCACCGCCCCAGGGTTGGCGAATCGGCTCCGACACGCGGCAGCCGCGCAGGTTGTAAAGGCGTCCGCCCGGCGCTTCCCCATAGGATTTCAACATAGGTTCCCTTCGCATTGCGCGGTTCGACAATCCGGCAAAGGATAGGGAAAAGCGATGTCCGGCGGGTTACAGAAGCCTACATATTCTTTACAACGAATTACGCGCCAGATCGCCGGCGGGCCCGGCCCGCGTGCCCGTGCAGCCGGTCACTCGAGATCGCGCACGCGGTCGATCGCCTGCTCGAGCCGATCGACGGCCATCACGTTCAGCCCTTCGATCGGCTGCTTCGGCGCGTTCGCCTTCGGGATCAACGCGGACGTGAAACCGAGCTTCGCGGCCTCGCGCAGCCGCTCCTGCCCGCGCGGCGACGGCCGGATCTCGCCCGCCAGCCCCACTTCGCCGAACACGATCAGCCCCTTCGGCAGCGCCTTGTTGCGCATCGACGAATGGATCGCGAGCAGCACCGCGAGGTCGGCGGCCGGCTCGGTGATCTTCACGCCGCCCACCGCATTGAGGAACACGTCCTGGTCGAAGCACGCGATGCCCGCATGACGGTGCAGCACCGCGAGCAGCATCGCGAGCCGGTTCTGTTCGAGGCCGACCGCGAGCCGGCGCGGGTTCGGCACGTGCGCGGTGTCGACGAGCGCCTGGACTTCGACGAGCAGCGGGCGCGTGCCCTCCTGTGTAACGAGCACGCACGAGCCGGGCACGACCTGCTCGTGCTGCGACAGGAACAGTGCGGACGGATTCGCGACGCCGCGCAGCCCGCGCTCCGTCATCGCGAACACACCGAGTTCGTTGACCGCGCCGAAGCGGTTCTTGAACGCGCGCACGAGCCGGAACGACGAGTGCGTGTCGCCTTCGAAGTACAGGACCGTGTCGACGATGTGCTCGAGCACGCGCGGGCCGGCCAGATTGCCTTCCTTCGTCACGTGCCCGACCATGATGATCGCGGTGCCCGACTGCTTCGCGATGCGCGTGAGCTGCGCCGCGCATTCGCGCACCTGCGCGACGGAGCCGGGGGCCGACGTGAGCGCTTCCGAGTAGACGGTCTGGATCGAGTCGATCACGGCCACGTCCGGCCGCTCCGTGTCGATCGCGGCCTGGATCTTCTCGAGCTGGATCTCGGCGAGCAGCTTCAGTTCGTCTGCCGGCGCACCGCCGTCGAGCAGCGCAAGCCGTTGCGCGCGCAACGCGATCTGCGCAGCCGATTCCTCGCCGCTGATATAGAGCGCGCGCCGCTCGCTCGCGATGTCCGCGAGCGACTGCAGCAGCAGCGTCGATTTGCCGATACCCGGATCGCCGCCGATCAGTACGACGCCGCCCGGCACGAGCCCGCCGCCGAGCACGCGGTCGAATTCGCCGATGCCGGTGGAGAAGCGCGGCACGTCGGCTGCTTCGATGTCGACGAGACGCTGCACGGGCGCACGCTTCGCGAGCGACTGGAAACGATGGGCCGACGGCGTTTCAGGAACCGATTCGACGAGCGTATTCCAGGCCTGGCACGACGGGCATTGCCCTTGCCACTTCGGGGTCTGTCCACCGCACTCGCTGCAGACGTATACAGTTTTCTGTTTGGCCACGCGCGACGCCCTTATTCCGCGCGCACGGGCACGCGGCCGGCGACTGCACACATCAGCTCGTAACCGATCGTGCCGCAATGGCGGGCGACGTCGTCGATCGGCAATGCATTGCCCCACAGCTCGACCCGCGCGCCGACGCCGGCTTGCGGGCACGGGGTCAGGTCGACGGTAATCATGTCCATCGACACGCGACCGACGATCCGCGTGCGGATGCCGTCGACGATCACGGGCGTGCCTTCGGGCGCGACCCGCGGATAGCCGTCCGCATAACCGCATGCGACCACGCCGATCCGCATCGGCGCCTGCGCGGAAAACGTCGAGCCGTAGCCGATCGCCTGGCCCTTCGCGATCGTCTGCACCGCGATCAGTTCGGACGCGAGCGTCATCGCCGGCTTCAGCCCCGTGTCGGCGATGTCGGACGACAGCCCCGACGGCGACGCGCCGTACAGCACGATCCCCGGGCGCACCCAGTCGAAATGCGTGTCCGGATGCCACAGCACGGCGGCCGAGTTCGCGAGACTGCGCGCGCCGGCGATGTTTTCCGCGCCGCGCTCGAACGTCGCGAGCTGCTCGGCGACGCCGCGCTCGTTGTCCGCATCCGAAAAATGGGTCATCAACGTGATCTGGCCGATGCCAGGGCACGCACGGGCGCGCTCCCACGCGGCGCGGTATTTCTCCGGCAGGTAGCCGAGCCGGTTCATCCCGCTGTTCATCTTGAGCTGCACGTTGACGGGTTTCGACAGCCGCGCCGTTTCCAGCATCCGCATCTGCTCGTCGTTGTGGACGGTCGTCGTCAGGCTGTAGCGGTCGATCACGTCGATGTCGGTCGAGCGGAAGAACCCCTCCAGCAGCAGGATCGGGCCGGCCCAGCCGAGCTCGCGCAGCTTGACTGCCTCGTCGAGGTCGAGCAGGCCGAAGCCGTCGGTGCCGCGCAGGCCCGGAAACGCGCGGGCGAGACCGTGCCCGTACGCGTTCGCCTTGACGACCGCCCAGACCTTGGACGGGCCGGCAAAGCGGCGGACGACGGAGAGATTGTTCGCGAGAGCGGCGGTGTGGATGGTGGCGGAGATCGGGCGCGGCATGGGAAATTTACGTAAAGACGCTTGCGAATCATCAGCTTACCGCGCCTTTTGAGCACTGAAGCCGACAACTTGCGGAACGATCGGGGAATCTTGCTAGTCCGAATTGGCGTATTTTCATGTTATAAAGCCGTGCGCACAACCCATTTCGAACGGAATAAGCCGATCGCATACCAGGCGGCCTACGCGGCCCTGCCGCAGCGACGAAAGCATCGCATCAGATGAAAAAAGGTTTTTACACCATCATGGCCGCGCAGTTTTTCTCGTCGCTGGCCGACAATGCGCTCCTCATCGCCGCCATCGCCCTGCTGAAAGACCTTCACGCCCCCAACTGGATGACACCGCTGTTGAAGCTGTTCTTCGTGTTGTCCTATGTGGTGCTGGCGGCGTATGTCGGTGCGTTCGCGGATTCGCGCCCGAAGGGCCGCGTGATGTTCATCACCAACTCGATCAAGGTGGTCGGCTGCATGATCATGCTGTTCGGCGCCCACCCGCTGATCGCGTACGGGATCGTCGGCTTCGGCGCGGCAGCCTACTCGCCCGCGAAATACGGCATTCTCACCGAGCTGCTGCCGGCCGACCGGCTGGTCGCCGCCAACGGCTGGATCGAAGGCACGACCGTCAGCTCGATCATCCTCGGCACCGTGCTCGGCGGTGCGCTGATCAGCCCGCACATCGCGTCGCACGTGATCGCGCATACCCCCGCCTGGATCGGCACGCCCGCCGAAGCGGCGATGGCGATCATCATGGCGATCTACGTGGTCGCCGCGCTGTTCAACCTGCGCATTCCCGATACCGGCGCCCGCTACCCGAAGCAGGAACGCGGCCCGGTCAAGCTCCTCACCGATTTCGCCGACTGCTTCATGGTGCTGTGGCGCGACAAGCTCGGCCAGATCTCGCTGGCGGTCACGACGCTGTTCTGGGGTGCGGGTGCGACGCTGCAGTTCATCGTGCTGAAGTGGGCTGAAGTCTCGCTCGGCATGTCGCTGTCGGAAGGCGCGATCCTCCAGGCCGTGGTCGCGGTCGGCGTCGCGGCAGGCGCAATCGCCGCCGCGGCCCGGATCCCGTTGAAGAAGTCGCTGACCGTGCTGCCCGTCGGCATCGTCATGGGCATCGCGGTGATGCTGATGGCGTTCTACACGCGCGACCTGTTCCCGCCGCACTGGGCCGTGCATTTCGGCCACCTGCGCATGCCCGTGTACCTGATCATCGCGTACATCTTCCTGATGTGCGTGGGCGCGCTGTCCGGTTACTTCGTGGTTCCCATGAACGCGCTGCTGCAGCATCGCGGCCACGTGCTCCTGTCGGCCGGCCACTCGATCGCGGTGCAGAACTTCAACGAGAACCTGTCGGTGCTCGTGATGCTGTGCCTGTATGCGGTGCTCGTGTGGCTCGACGTGCCGGTCGGCGTCGTGATCGTCCTGTTCGGTACGTTCGTCTGCCTGACGATGTGGCTCGTGATGCGCCGCCACCAGGCGAACCAGCGCCAGTTCGACTCGGTCGCGCTGATCGGCGAATCGCGGCACTGACGCTACACTTCCCGTTCCCGTCCGCCGGTGCCGGTCTCCGAACCGGCGCATTGCCCCGATGACGCACCCGATACCCAACATCCTGACGATTGCCGGCTCCGATTCGGGCGGCGGCGCAGGCATCCAGGCCGACCTGAAGACGTTCTCCGCGCTGGGCGCCTACGGTGCCAGCGCGATCACCGCGTTGACCGCCCAGAACACCCGCGGCGTAACGGGCGTGCATGCGCCGGACGCGGCGTTCGTGACCGCACAGCTCGACGCGGTGTTCAGCGACATCCGCATCGATGCGGTCAAGATCGGGATGCTCGCGAATGCCGCGATCGTGCACGCGGTCGCCGACGCGCTGCGGCGTTATACGCCACGCTTCGTCGTACTCGACACGGTGATGATCTCGAAGAGCTCGCACGCGCTGCTGGCGCCCGACGCCGTCGACGCGTTGCGCGATGCGCTGCTGCCGCTCGCGACGGTCGTGACGCCGAACCTGCCCGAAGCGGCCGCGCTGCTGAACGACGTGCCCGCCACCACGGAAGACGACATGGTCCGGCAAGGCCGGGCCCTGCTACAGACGGGCGCGCGTGCCGTACTGATGAAAGGCGGCCACCTGCCGGACGCGTCCGCGAGCCCCGACTGGCTCGTCGAAGCGGCGCGCACCGTGCGGCTCGACGGTGCACGCGTACCGGTCAGCAACACGCACGGCACCGGCTGCACGCTGTCGTCGGCGATCGCCGCGCTGCTGCCGCAACAGCCCAACCTCGAAAGCGCGGTGCGCGAAGCCAAGACCTACCTGACCGGCGCGATCGCCGCGAGCGGCCACCTCGACGTCGGCCACGGCGTCGGCCCCGTCCATCACTTCCATCGCTGGTGGTAAGCGCCGGCTGACGCGGCGTCAGTGATCCTGCGCCGCGAACGCCTGCGCGCGCACCGGCCAGTCGTCCGGCACGACGAACCCGCGCGCCCGTTCGCGCCAGGTGTCGTCACCGCCCTTTTCATGAATGCCGATCAGCGCGGGCGCCTCGCGCGTCGTCAACACGGGCGGCAGTTCCAGAGCGGCCGCCAGCGGTTCCGGCTCGAATCCGGTATCGGCGGCGGCACGCCGCGGCGCCAGCCACGCCAGCCTCGGCAACACACTCCATGCGGCGCCGGCGGGCTGCGCGGCCGCCCACGCCGGCCACTGCGCGTGCGTCAGCCAGAATCCGCGCGGGTGATCCGGCGCGATTTCGGCGGACACCGGCGGCAACGGCTCGCCGTGCGGATAGAACAACCAGCCCTTGATGAACATCTGCGCGTCGGACGGCGCGCCGTAGCCGAGCCGCGCAAACCCGTCGTGTTCGCCGAGGCGCAACTGGTGATCGAGCAGCCGGCTGCGCTTGCGGTCGAACCGGTCGACGAGATTGGGGCCGACGAAGTCGGCAAGCGATGCACCGTCGCGTACCGGCGCGCACAAATAGCACTTCACCGCGAGTTCCCAATGCAGGCGCTGACCGCCCGGCGCGTCGACGAGAAAATCGACTTCGCCGAGCGTCTTGCCGTTGCTGCGGAGCGGGAGATTGGCCGCGACGAGCCGCAGCGACGGGCCGTGCGTCAGGAAATACTCGAGCAGGCATTCCGCGTAGCGGCCGAGCCGGGTGGGCCGGAACCCGTCGAGCGCACGATGCAGCGGCCCGGGCTGCGCATCGAGCGCGGCAAGCCATGCGTGGACGGCCGACTGCCCGGCCGCATCCGGCCACGGGCGCGCAAGCGGCGCTCCCGGTACCGCGGTGAGGAGGCTCGGGCTGGCAAGCAACCAGCCCAGATCGCGAACCGCGGCGTCATGCAGCGTATCGACGAATGCGCACGCCGCACCCGTCGTCATTGCCCGGCCGGCCCGTTCACGTCGGCGCCTTCCGCGCGCCGGAACGTGTCGCGTGCGAGGCACAGGTCGGCCCATGCCTTCGACTTGTCCTGCAGGCTGCGCAACAGGTATGCCGGGTGGTAGGTCACGATCACCGGCACGCCCTCGTATGCATGCACGCGGCCGCGCAGCGACGCGATGCTCGCATCCGTCTTCAGCAGGGTTTGCGCGGCGAAACGGCCGAGCGCGACGATCAGCTTCGGCTTCACCAGCGCGACCTGGCGCTGCAGATAAGGCTCGCAGCGCGCGACCTCGTCCGGCTCCGGGTTGCGGTTGCCGGGTGGCCGGCACTTGATCACGTTCGCGATGTACACGTTGTCGCCGCGCTGGAGCGACAGCGACTGCAGCATGTTGTCGAGCAGCTTGCCGGCCTGGCCGACGAACGGCTCGCCCTGCTTGTCCTCGTTCTCGCCCGGCGCTTCGCCGATCAGCATCCAGTCTGCTTCGCGGTCGCCGACCCCGAACACGGTGTTCGTTCGCTTCTCGCACAGCCGGCAGAGCGTGCAGTCGGCCACGCGCGCAGCCAGCGCGTCCCAGTCGAGTGTCGCAACCGGGGTTTCGGCGCGTCGCAATGGGGCCGCCGGCGCGGGATCGCCCGGCGGCGCCGCATCGAACCACGCAAAATCGTCGGCTCCGGCAGGCGGCGCATCGTCCATCGGCGGCATCGTGTCGGCCGATGCGACCGGCGCGGCGCGCGCGCGCACGCGATCGCCGTCGTCGACGCGGTGCGCCGGGGCGTCAGGCTCGCGAACCGGCGGAACATCGACGCTCCGCGCCACTGCCGGCGTCGCCTCGTCTTGCACCGGCATACGCGCGGTGCGCGCAGGTCGCTCGGTCGCAACGACGGCAGGTGCGGCGTTCTCCGCCCCCGTTTGCGCCGCGGCGGGCGCTTCGACTGCCGCGCCCGCGTCCGCGCCTTCATTCGCGCCCTGCCCGCGCCGCACCCAGATCTGCGCGAGGCCCATTTCCTCGAGCGCCGCTTCAGCCCATGCCATGCGCGTCCCCCTCATCCTTGTTCAGCGTCAGACGCATCACGATCGCGTCTTCCCGGCTGTGGTGCTTCGCCGGGTAGTAATTCTTGCGCCGACCGATCGTCACGAAGCCGAAGCGCTCGTACAGATGGATCGCGCGCGGATTGGACGGCCGCACCTCGAGCAGCACGCCGTCGAGCCGCTCCGCGCGCGAAATGCGCACAGCCTCGCGCAGCAGCGCAAGGCCCGCACCCGCGCGCTGCGCGGCCGGCGCGACGCACAGATTAAGCAGGTGCATCTCGTCGACCACGGGCATCAGCACGCAATAGCCGACGAGCGCACCCGTCACGTGCCGCAGGCACACGCCCAGGTAGCCGTTGCGCAACGAATCCTCGAAGTTGCCGCGGCTCCACGGGAACTCGTACGCGACGTGCTCGATCGCGACGACCTCATCGAGATCGGCATCCGTCATCGGCGCCAGGTAGCGGTCGCTCAGCAGTACGCCCGTCATCCCTTCGCTCCGCCTGCCTGAGCGGCGCGTGCCGCGACGCGCTCGGCGGTCGTCTGTGCCACCTTGTCGCGCACGTACTCCGGTGCGGCCTGGTCGGCCGGCACCGCACGGCCGGCGCGGAACGCGCGCAGCGCGGCATGGGCAACCGCCAGCGCGTGCGGCATCGCGTCGCCGTCGATCACGGCCGCGTGCGCCGCGGCCGGCAACTGCGCGCCGAACGCGGCGGCCGCGTTACCCGCGAGCGTGAACGGCGTATCGGGCACGCCGACCGCACCCGGCGCATCGAGGGATGCCGGATGCAGCGTGAGCCAGTCGCCGGCGCTTTCATCCCACGCGAAGTCCGCCCAGTAGGCTTCGTCCATCCGCGCATCCAGCGCGGCGAGGACGCGGGTCGTACCGGGGGCGCGCAGCCGCGCGTGCTCGGCGCACGCGAGCAGCGTGCCGATCGGCACGACCGGCAGCCCGCGCCCGAACGCGAGCCCCTGGGTGATGCCCGTCGCGGTGCGCAGGCCCGTGAACGAGCCGGGGCCCGCGCCGAACGCGATCGCGTCGCAATCGGCGAGCGTCAGCCCCGATTCGGCGAAGAGCGCCTGAATTGCCGGCAGCACGCGCGTGCTCGACACGGCGCCCGTCAGCTCGTGGCGGACCCAGGTTTGCGGGATGGAAACGGCGTCATCGGCCTGGGCCGAGCGCAGCAGCGCGACCGAGCAGTATTCGGTCGATGTATCGATGGCGAGGAGCACTGTTTGCGTCATGGGCGACATTGTAATGCGGCACCCCGCTCCCACGGGCGATCGGGCCCGATCCGTGCGCACGCGCACGCCCGGCGGCGGTTTGGAAGGATCGCTCGACCCCGCGCGGCGGTCCGCTTGTTAAGATCGCCCGACCTGAAACCCTTACGGAGACACCCGATGAGCGAACTCACCGCCCAATTCGACCAGGCCCAGATCGACGTCAAGCAACTGACGGAACGGCCGGGCAACCTGACCCTCCTGCGCCTGTACGCGCTCTTCAAGCAGGCGACCGACGGCGACGCCCATGGCGACAAGCCGGGCTTCACCGACATCGTCGGCAAATACAAGTACGACGCATGGGATGCGCTGAAGGGCACGTCGCAGGATGCGGCAAAGCAGCAGTACATCGAACTCGTCGAATCGCTGAAGAACGGCACGGCATCCTGACCGAATAGCCTTCGGCCGCCCCCGGTCGCAATAGGCAATCAAATCAGTGGCGCAGCGCAGCAAATCTCTTTATAATGCTGGCTGCGTCATCTCCGCGCTCGGCTCGCAAGCCGTTCCGGCCCGACGCCTCGTAGCGTTAAGCTCCAATCCGGTTTAGAACCTGTCCCCTCCTGCTTCGACCTTCGCGGTCGTCACTTATCAGGCTGGCGGCCCCGCTCCTGAAGCGCGCCGCACCCAAAACAGCTTCTAATGCCTCATCCGCCGACGGTTCGGCGGATTGCACCCGTTTCCCGATTTGCTCGCTGAATCCGACGACTTGGGTATGCGCGATTGGCGCCGACGTTTCACCCACTGTGTTTCAAGGATTGTTATGACTTCGAGCATCAACTCCAGCCCGCTCAACGCGATCGCCGACCAGGCGCTCGGTCTCGACGACGCCGCCGCACCGGCCGCGGTCGAACCGGCGTCGGACGAGCCGAGCTTCGCGTCGCTCGGGTTGTCGCCGGAGATCGTCTCCGCGCTGCAGGCCGCCGGCTATGTGAAGCCGACGCCGGTCCAGCAGCGCGCGATTCCGGCCGGCATCGCCGGCCGTGACCTGCTGGTCTCGAGCCCGACCGGTTCGGGCAAGACCGCTGCATTCATGCTGCCCGCGATCGAACGTTTCGCGCAGCTCCAGAAGGCACAGGCGCAGCAACCGCGCGCGCCGCGTGAACCGAACCAGGGCGACCGCCGTGCGCGCCGCCCGCAACCCGTCGCGCGCCCGGGCCTGCTCGTGCTGACGCCGACCCGCGAACTCGCGATGCAGGTCACCACCGCCGCGTCGACCTACGGCAAGCACCTGAAGCGCCTGCGCACGGTCAGCATCCTCGGCGGCGTCGCCTACGGCCAGCAGCTGATGCTGCTCGCGAAGAACCCCGAAATCCTGGTCGCCACGCCGGGCCGTCTGCTCGATCACCTCGAACGCGGCCGTATCGACCTGTCCGAGCTGAAGATGCTCGTGCTCGACGAAGCCGACCGCATGCTCGACATGGGCTTCATCGACGACATCGAAACGATCGTCGCCGCGACGCCCGCGACGCGCCAGACGATGCTGTTCTCGGCCACGCTCGACGGCAAGATCGGTTCGCTGACGAGCCGCCTGCTGAAGGATCCCGAGCGTATCGAGATCCAGCAGCGCCTCGAGTCGCGCGCGAACATCGCGCAGACCGTGCACTACGTGGACGACCGCGACCACAAGGATCGCCTGCTCGATCACCTGCTGCGCGACGACGCGCTCGACCAGGCGATCATCTTCACGGCGACCAAGATCGATGCCGACCAGCTCGCCGGCCGTCTCGCCGACGCAGGCTTCGAATCGGCCGCGCTGCACGGCGACCTGCCGCAGGGCGCGCGTAACCGCACGATCCGTGCGCTGCGCGAACGCCGTGTGCGCGTGCTGGTCGCGACCGACGTCGCGGCGCGCGGCATCGACATCCCGGGCATCACGCACGTGTTCAACTACGACCTGCCGAAGTTCGCGGAAGACTACGTGCACCGTATCGGCCGTACGGGCCGTGCGGGCCGTTCGGGCACCGCGGTGAGCCTCGTGCACCACGCCGAACAGGGCGCGCTCAAGCGCATCGAACGCTTCGTGCGCTCGCCGCTGCCGGTCAACGTGATCGAAGGTTTCGAGCCGCGCAAGGCCCCCCCGCGCAACGGCGGCACCGGCGGCCGCGGCCGTCCGGGCGGCGGTAACGGCGGCGG
>NZ_LDVA01000186.1:0-3240 GCF_050768715.1 Burkholderia sp. ZZQ-2
CTGGATCGGCGTCAGCACGAGGCCCCACGGCAGCCCCCACCAGCCGAACGCGGCCGACGCCAGCAACGCGACCGCCTGCTTCCTGCGGCCGCAACGCCGGCAGCACACGTGGTGCCGTGTCGCCCAGCGCGTGACGAACAGCAGCGACACGACGCGATGCGACGCATGGACATCGACCGGCCGGTCGTCGCGACGGCAGATCGGGCACGGCCCGTAACGCCAGTCGTGTACGTACTCCCAGACCTTCGCGTCGGGCACCCGCTCCGCCTCGACGACGATCGGATGCGCCCGGGCGCACGCCGGACGGCAATAGCGGCGGCCGTCGATCGACCGCCCGCCGACCAGGAACGTCCTGCCGCAGTGACTGCACTCTGCCACGGTAACCTCGGATAAGCGTGATGCGCCGCATGCCGGCCGCGCGCGCATCGCCGCGCGGCGGTCCGGACGGGCCGTTTCATGTCTTAACGGCCGACGTCGCGCGGTCTTGAGCGGCTGCGCGCCGCGGCGCGTCAGCCGTGCAGCCCGTGCGCGGTCATCAGCCGATACAGCGTCGCGCGCGAGATGCCCAGCTCGGCCGCCACGTCGGCATGCTGGTGGCGGTGGCGCATCAGCGTTTCCTCGATCGCGCGCCGCTCGGCGCGCCGGCGCGTTTCGGCGAGCGTCGGCGGCTGCCGCGACGTGTACTGGTGCAGTTCGAGATCGGCGGCCGAGATCATCGGGCCGTTCGTCATCACGACCGCGAGCCGGATCCGGTTGATCAGCTCGCGCACGTTACCCGGCCACGGATAGTTGTGGATCGCTTCGACCGCGCTCGGCATGAAGCCGCGAATCCGTTGCGCATTGTCGCCGCGATAGCGCCGCAGCACATGGTCGGCGAGCAGCATGATGTCGCGACCGCGCACGCGCAGCGGCGGTTCGTCGATGCGCAGCACGCACAGGCGGTAGTACAGGTCGGCACGGAACCGCCCCGCCTGCATCGCGGCCTCGAGATCGACGTGGGTCGCCGACACGATCCGCACGTCCACCGGAATCGACGCGTGCCCGCCGAGGCGCTCGATCGTGCCTTCCTGCAGGAAGCGCAGCAGGCTCGCCTGGCTCTCGAACGGCATGTCGCCGATTTCATCGAGAAACAGCGTACCGCCGTGCGCCGCCTCGATACGGCCGATCTTGCGCTGGTGCGCGCCCGTGAACGCGCCGCGCTCGTGGCCGAACAGTTCGGCCTGCAGCAGCGTCGACGGAATGGCCGCGCAGTTCACGGCGACGAACGGCGCGTCGGCGCGCGACGACTGCTGGTGAATCGCCGCCGCCGTCAGCTCCTTGCCGGTACCGGACTCACCGGCGATGAAAACGGTCGCCTCCGTATTCGCGACCTTGCGGATCGTCGCGAACAGCCGGCGCATCGCGTCGCACGAGCCGATCATCGTGCCGCCGGGGGGCGCCGCATCGGCGTCCGGGCTACCGTCCGCGAGCCTCAGCATCCCGTACGCATGGCCGACCAGATAGCCGATCGTCGTGTACGCGGTCGCGTTGCGCACGTAATCGAAACAGCAGTGGCGAATCAGGCGCGCGATGGAAATATCCCGCAGCCGCTCGTCGTCGACGAACGCGAGCCAGCCGACGCGCGGGTCACGCAGCAGCGCCTCGAACGACGTGACGTCGGGCGACGCGAAGCTGCCGAAATCGACGATGCCCGCATGCAGACGGTTCGCCCTGACGAGATTCAGTGCGTCCGCAACGGTTTTCGCGCGCCACACGTCCCAGCCGCGCGACGCGAGACAATCGACGAGCGCGGCGTCGTGCTGCTGCGACAGGTAGACGAGCGGCCGCGACGGCACGACATGGTTGCGCCGGACGGCAATGAACGGCGCCGTCCCTGCATCGCGTTCGAGATCCTGCGGGCCCGACACCCTGATCTGGCAGCAATGGTTCACGATGGCCTCGTCGCTTGGGTTGGTTGTCGAAACGGCCGTTGCCGGATCGCGTGGAGCGGGGCACCGTGGTCCCGCGACACGGCGCCGGGCCGTTCTCGGATTGACGTTCGTTATCGGCAGAAAACGACGCGCTGCGTGTAGATCTGCGGCTCGACGACCGGCTTCGCGGCACCGTTGAGGTCGTCACGATAGGCCCGGTAGGTCTTGCCGTTCACCGTCACTTCCGTCGCACGGGCCGTCTCGATCGAGCTGAGCCCGTTGCGCTGCCAGCCGCTCACCTGGTCCGCCGCCGTCACGCTCGCATCGCCTGCGATCTTCTGCGTGATCGCGCTGCCGTCGCTCCATGGCTGCGTCTGCATGTCCTCGGCATGCTGCATCGCGCCGACCGTCTTGCCGGTCGGCGTCGGCCCCCTCTGCGCCTCGAACGGTGCGCCACGGCCGTACACCGGCGATTGCCACGACGGCGCGTGACCCTCCTCCGGCATCATGTAGATCATCTGCGGATCGCCGATCATCATCATCGGCGCGCACGCCGTGTTGTCGGCGCGACCGAGCGTCGTCAGCGCCTGCGCGACGCTCGCGGCGTTTGCCGCGGTCTGCTCGCCCAGGATCACGAAGACCGCCGGGTTCTGAAATACCGCCTGTGCTGCGGCTTGTGCGCTGTACAACAACAGAGCGACCAAAAAGATCCTCATGATTGAGGCCTCCTTGCATCCTCGTCAGGCAAAAAGAGGTGTTGACCTCGGGGATGGGACCAACACCCGTCAAACAGGAAACGACCGCCGGGCATCGGGTCCGGACGGCTCCCGTGCGCCGCCATTCCTGCGCACGGGAGCCAGACCCGCGTGCTTACGACGACGTGCTCGTCGAGATGACGGCCGGAGCCGGCAAGACCGGTACAGCCGGGGCGGCCTGCTGGTCGACCGGAGCCGCCGGCAATCCTTGCGCCGGATCGGACAACGCCGGCATCTCGGCGGGCTGCGCGGCTGCCTGGTCCGGCACCTTCGCATCGGCTGCAGGCATGTCGGCAGGCGCTGCGGCCGCGGCGGCTGCAGGCTGCGCGGGTTCCGGTGCGGGCACTTCCGCGGCGACCGGAGCCGGTTCGGCGACCTTCGCATCGGCTGCCGGTGCGGGCATCGCGGCCTCGGCTGCGGGCGCCGCGACGACGGCAGCGGCCGGCGTCGTGTCCGCAGCCGGCGCGGCAGCGGCCTGCGCTGCGTTGTCGGTCGCGGCCGGCATCGGCTCCGGTGCCTTGTCGGCGACGGGCTGCACAGGCTCGGGGGCCTTGTCGGCGATTGCCGGTGCGGGT
>NZ_LDVA01000187.1:0-2669 GCF_050768715.1 Burkholderia sp. ZZQ-2
AGCCCAGCGATGAATCGCCCGCAATACATCCTGCAGCCGGTCAATCCGTACTTCATCGTCTTCAGCCTCGCCGCCGCGTTCCTGCTGAACCTGATGCCGTGGGGCCGCCTGCCCGGCGTGCCCGACTTCGTCGCGCTCGTGCTGCTGTTCTGGAACATCCACCAGCCGCGCAAGGTCGGGATGGGCGTCGCGTTCGCGCTCGGCATCCTGATGGACGTGCATGACGCGGGGCTGCTCGGCGAGCACGCGCTCGCCTATACGCTGCTGTCGTACGGCGCGATCACGATCCACCGTCGCGTGCTGTGGATGCCGATCGGCGTGCAGGTGCTGTACGTCACGCCGCTGCTGGTCGTCGCGCAGCTCGTTCCGTTCGTGATCCGCCTCGTGATGGGCGCCGCGTTCCCGGGCTGGCGCTATCTGGTCGACGGCTTCGTCGAGGCCGCGCTGTGGCCGATCGCGAGCCACCTGCTGCTGATGCCGCAACGCCGCCCGGTCGATCCGGACGATACGCGCCCCATCTGAACCCTGGGCCTGCTTTGACTACCCGCCGCCTCTACGCCCGCCGCGCGCCGCGCTCCGGGGCGGCCCCTCGCCCGCAGCCGCACACCGCGCGCGGGCCAGATCGATCGTAACCGCATGACCGAATTCAACGACACCCAACAGCAGCTCTCGAAGTTCCGCCTGCGCGTCGCGGCGGCGGGCGTGTTCGTGTTCGTCTGCTTCGGGCTGCTCGCGAGCCGCTTTTTCTACCTGCAGTTGATGCAGCACGGCAAATACGCGCTGCAGGCCGAGGAAAACCGCATTTCGGTCGCGCCGATCGTGCCGAACCGCGGGATTATCACCGACCGCAACGGCGTGATCCTCGCGAAGAACTACTCGGCGTACACGCTCGAGATCACGCCGTCGAAGCTCGACGACACGCTCGAGAACACGATCGACAAGCTGTCCGAGATCATCCCGATCGACGCGCGCGACCGCCGCCGCTTCAAGAAGCTGCAGGAAGACTCGAAGAACTTCGAGAGCCTGCCGATCCGCACCCGGCTCACCGACGAGGAAGTCGCGCGCTTCACCGCGCAGCGCTTCCGCTTCCCCGGCGTCGACGTGCGCGCGCGGCTGTTCCGCCAATATCCGCTCGGCACGACGGCCGCGCACGTGATCGGCTACATCGGCCGGATCTCGAAGCGCGACCAGGATCGCATCGACGCGATGAGCGACGACAACGACAGCGACCAGGAAAACTACGATCCGCGCCGCGACGCGAACAACTACAAGGGCACCGACTACATCGGCAAGATCGGCGTCGAGCAGAGCTACGAAACCGAGCTGCACGGGCTGACGGGCTTCGAGGAAGTCGAGGTGACGGCCGGCGGCCGGCCGGTGCGCACGCTGTCGCGCACGCAGGCGACGCCCGGCAACAACCTCGTGCTGTCGCTCGACATCGGGCTGCAGCAGGTCGCCGAGCAGGCGTTCGCCGGCAAGCGCGGCGCACTGGTCGCGATCGAGCCGAAGACGGGCGACGTGCTCGCGTTCGTGTCGTCGCCGAGTTTCGACCCGAACTCGTTCGTCGACGGCATCGACCAGCAGACCTGGGACGAGCTGAACAACTCGACCGACAAGCCGCTGCTGAACCGCCCGCTGCACGGCACCTACCCGCCCGGCTCGACGTACAAGCCGTTCATGGCGCTCGCCGGCCTGACGCTCGGCAAGCGCACGCCGGGCTGGGGCTTCCAGGATCCCGGCTACTTCACGTTCGGCGGCCACACGTTCCGCAACGACGTGCGCTCGGGCCAGGGCTGGGTCGACATGAACAAGGCGATCATGGTGTCGAACGACACCTACTTCTACATGCTCGCGCGCGACCTCGGCGTGAACGCGATCGCGAACTTCATGAAGCCGTTCGGCTTCGGCCAGATCACCGGGATCGACATCCAGGGCGAGGCGCGCGGGATCCTGCCGTCGACCGACTGGAAGAAGAAGGCGTTCAAGAAGGCCGCGCAGCAGAAGTGGTTCGACGGCGAGACGATCAGCCTCGGGATCGGCCAGGGCTACAACTCGTTCACGATCCTGCAGCTCGCGCACGCGACCGCGACGCTCGCGAACAACGGCGTCGTGATGAAGCCTCACCTGGTGAAGGAAATCGAGGACCCGATCACGCGCGGGCGCCGCCTGACCGTGCCGAAGGAAAGCGAAGTGATCCCGCTCAAGCAGGCCGACATCGATGTCGTGAAGCGCGGGATGGAGAACGTGATCGAGAACCCGTCCGGCACCGCGTACAAGGTGTTCCGCGGCGCGCCGTACCTCGCCGCCGGCAAGACCGGCACCGCGCAGGTGTTCTCGCTGCAAGGCTCCAACTACAAGGGCCACCTGCTCGCCGAGCACCTGCGCGACCACGCGCTGTTCATCGCGTACGCACCGGTCGACCATCCGCAGATCGCCGTCGCGCTGGTCGTCGAGAACGGCGGCTGGGGGGCGCAGGCCGCGGGCCCGATCGCGCGCCGCGTGCTCGACTTCTATCTCGTCGACCGCCAGAACCCGCAGAACGAGGCCGCGGCCGTGGCTGCCGCGGCGTCGGCGACCGAACCCGTCAACGCGCCGGTGATCGGCGACGCGAACCGGCCCGCCGCCGTCGCGGCTGGCTTCACGGCGCTACCGCAGCCGGTCGTGCCGAG
>NZ_LDVA01000188.1:0-4192 GCF_050768715.1 Burkholderia sp. ZZQ-2
CCCGACGGGGCGACGCTCGAACGCACGCTCGCGCGCGTCGGCGCATTCCGGGCGGGCCTCGAAGCGGCGTTCGCGCCGCCGGTCGAGCAGGCCGTACGCTGCGCGGACGACACGATCGTGTGCCGTTGCGAGGAGGTCGATGCAGGGACGCTGCGCCGCTGCGTCCGCGACGGCGCGGCAACCGAGCTGAACCGGCTGAAGGCGCTGACGCGCGTCGGAATGGGCCGCTGCCAGGGCCGCATGTGCGGCGACGCGGCCGCGCTCTTGCTGGCCGCCGAAACCGGTCGCCCGCTCGCCGACGTCGGCCGGTTGCGTGCGCAACCGCCCGTGAAGCCGTTCCCGATCTCGGCCGCGCTGGCGGGCGACGATGTCGCGGCGATTCCCGACGAGGCACGCGATGAATGAGACCCGGCATTACGACGTCGCGATCGTCGGCGGCGGCCTCGTCGGCGCGTCGGCCGCACTCGCGCTGACGCGCCGCGGCTTGCGCACCGGGCTGTTCGAGCGGCGCGATTGCGGTGCGCAGGCGAGCGGCGTGAACTACGGTGGCGTGCGCTGCCAGGGCCGGCCCGCCGAACAGCTGCCGCTCGCGCTGCGTGCGCGGCGCATCTGGGATCGCCTGCCCGAACTGATCGGCATCGACGGCGAATTCGTCGTGTCGGGCCACCTGCGGCTCGCGCGCAGCGACGCCGATCTCGACGCGCTCGATGCCTACGCGACGCTCGCCGGCGAATACGGCCTGCCGCTGCAGGTGATGCGCGGCGATGCGTTCCGGCGCCGCTACCCGTGGCTCGGCCGTGCGGCGCTCGGCGGCTCGCTGTGCGAGACCGACGGTCACGCCAACCCGCGACTCGTGTCGCCCGCGTTCGCGCGCGCGGCCCGCGCGGCGGGCGCGGACGTGTTCGAGCACACCCCCGTCGACGACGTCCACCACGACGGCACGCGCTTTCACTTTCAGGCAGGCGGCCGCGCCTGCACCGCGACGTGGCTGATCAACTCGGCCGGCGCGTGGGCGAACACGATCGCCGAACGCTTCGGCGAAGCCGTGCCGATGGAGCCGATCTACCCGAACATGTGGGTGACCGAACCGCTGCCGCCGTTCATCACGCACAACCTCGGCGTGTATGGCGGCGGCGTGTATGCGCGGCAAGTCGCGCGCGGCAACTGCGTGATCGGCGGCGGGCGCGGCCGCGGCGACGGCGAATTCGGCCAGCCGTCGGTCGATACGACGCGCGCGGTGATGCGCGATGCCTGCGCGCTGCTGCCCGCGCTGCGTGACGCACTGCTGATCCGCACGTGGAGCGGCGTCGAAGGCTGCACGCCCGACCACAACCCGATCATCGGCGCGAGCCGCACGACGCCGCGCCTGCTTCATGCGTTCGGCTTTTCCGGCGGCGGCTTCCTGCTCGCGCCGGGCGTCGGCGACGTGCTCGCCGATCTCGTCATGACCGGCGAAACCGCCACCCCGCTCGATGCATTCTCGATCGGCCGCTTCTTCCGCGAAGCCGAGCCGACCGCCCCTTTCCGTCAAGAGGAGACCCACAAATGAAACTGCCCGGAACGATCGCGGCCGCCGCCGCCCTCTGCATCGCAGGTGCCGGCGCGCCCGCATTCGCGCAAACGAAGACGATCTACGTCGGCATGAATGGCGGCCCGATGGAGAAGGCCTACACGAGCCAGGTGCTGCCCGACTTCGAGAAGGCGAACAACGTGAAGGTCGTCGTCGTGCCCGGCACGTCGTCGGACGTGCTCGCGAAACTGCTCGCGAACCGCAACAAGCCGCAGATCCACGTCGCGTTCCTCGACGACGGCGTGATGGCGCGCGCGGTCAGCCTCGGCGTGTGCCAGAAGCTCGACGACTCGCCGGTGCTGAAGGAGTTGTATCCGTTCGCGCGGATGAAGGACGACGTCGGCGCGGGCGTGCAGCTCGGGATGACCGGCATCGCGTACAACAAGAAGCTGTTCGCCGAGAAAGGCTGGACGCCGCCGACGTCGTGGATGGATTTCGCCGATCCGAAATACAAGGGCAAGGTCGTGTTCCAGTCGGCATCCAGCAGCACGTTCGGGCTGCACGGCTTCCTCGCGATCAACCGGCTGCTCGGCGGCAACGAGCAGAACGTCGAGCCCGGCTTCAGCAAGTGGGCAAGCACGGTCGGGCCGAACGTCGTCGAGTACATCCCGAACTCGGCGAAGATCTCGGAGATGGTGCAGACCGGCGAAGCCGGCCTGTTCCCGCTCACGCCGACCGGCGTCGGCGACCTGCAGGACAAGGGCATCCCCGTCGCCTACGCGAACCCGAAGGAAGGCCCCGTGCTGCTGCTCGTCGACCTGTGCGTGGTCGCGAACAATCCCGATCCGCAGCTCGCGCAGAAGCTCGCGCAGTTCCTGCTGTCCGCGCCCGCGCAGACGAAGGCGGCCGAAGCCGGCAAGCAGATTCCGACCAACCGTCTCGCGAAGATGCCCGCCGCGATGCAACAGAGCCTCGGCAATGTCGACGATCTCGTGCGCAAGGTGACCGTGGTCGACTGGACCGCGATCAACGCGCGCCGCGCGCAGTGGGATACGCGCTGGAACCGGCAGATCGAGCGGTGACGGCATGCCGGGCGCGCGGGCACGGCCGCGCGCCGCATGACCATCATTTGCGGGAGTGATGACACTCCCCTTTTTCTGCGGATTTGACCGGGGACACGGGGCCGACAACACTAGCCCGCAGTGCCGCAAAGACGGCACGCGCCTGCCCCCCTTCAGAGTCCGCCATGTACCCGACCGACACCGTGCAATCCCCGAGCGCCGCCCGGCCGCTCGCCGACCGGCAGCTGCGCCGGATCGTCATCGCCTCCGTCGCCGGCAACGCGATGGAGTGGTATGACTTCTTCGTTTACGGCACGGCCGCGGCGCTCGTGTTCGGCCACGTGTTCTTTCCGCCCGGCGCGTCGCCGCTCGCGGGCAGCCTCGCCGCCTTCGCGGCATTCGCGCTCGGCTTCGTCGCGCGACCGCTCGGCGGGATCGTGTTCGGCCACGTCGGCGACCGCTACGGGCGCAAGGCGTCGCTCGTGTGGACGCTGCTGATCATGGGCGCATCGACCTTCGCGATCGGCCTGCTGCCGACCTATGCGCAGGTCGGCCTGTGGGCACCGGCGGCGCTCGTCGTGCTGCGCCTGCTGCAAGGCATCGCGTCCGGCGGCGAATGGGGCGGCGGTGTGCTGATGATCAGCGAGAACGCGCCGCCCGAGCAGCGCGGCTACTACGCGGCGTGGAGCCAGCTCGGCGTGGGCGGCGGCTTCGTGCTGTCGTCGGCCGCGTTTCTCGCCGCACAGGCGCTGCCGGACGACGCGTTCCGCACCTGGGGCTGGCGGCTGCCGTTCCTCGCGAGCATCGCGATCTTCGCGATCGGCATCTATATCCGCCGTCATCTGCCCGAAAGCCGTGACTTCGAGCAGGCCGGCCGGCGCGGCGCGCACACGCATCTGCCGATCGTCGAGTGCATCCGCCGCCATCCGAAGGAAATCCTGCTCGCGATGGGGCTGCGCGTGGCCGAGAACGGCGGCGCCTACATCTTTCTCGCGTTCTCGCTGGTCTACGGCAAATACGTCGGCATCCCGAACGGCGTGATGCTGACCGGCGTGATGATCGCGATGATCGTCGAGATGGGCGCGATGCTCGCGTGGGGCCGGCTGTCCGACCGGATCGGCCGCAAGCCCGTGTACCTGATCGGCGCGCTGAGCCTCGTCGCGTGCGCATTCCCGTTCTTCTGGCTGCTCGACACGCGCGCGACGCCGCTCGTCTGGCTCGCGCTGACGGTCGGCACGGCCGTCAGCCACGGCGCGATGATCGGCACACTGCCCGCGCTCGTCGGCGAGCTGTTCAGCACCGAGGTGCGTTACTCCGGCGTCGCGCTCGGGCATGAAGTCGCGTCGATCTTCGCCGGCGGGATGTCGCCGCTGATCGCCACCGCGCTGCTCGCGCGCTATCACACATCGTGGCCCGTGTCGCTGTTTCTCGTCGCGCTCGGCCTCGTCACCGTCGCGACGCTGTGCGTGATGCGCGAAACGCGGATCGTGAGGGCCGCTTCCGCCGCTCCCGCTACCGACACGCGCGGCGACACGGCGTGACCACGACGCTGCGATCCGCGCAAGCGGGCCGATCCGCACCGGCAGGCGGCGAACACGGCGGCGGCCGGCGCGGCCGTTCC
>NZ_LDVA01000189.1:0-4668 GCF_050768715.1 Burkholderia sp. ZZQ-2
TTACGCGTTTCAGCACACTAACAAGCCGCGCCGCCGCGCGAGCCGACTCTCCGGGCCCCGCCCGGAGAGTCGCCCGCAACGGAGCGCCAGCGCCACGAAGGCTCTTCATGCTTACGTTTCAGCAAATCATCCTGACGCTGCAGTCCTACTGGGACAAGCAGGGTTGCGCCCTGCTCCAGCCCATCGACATGGAAGTCGGTGCAGGCACGTCGCACGTGCACACGTTCCTGCGCGCGGTCGGCCCCGAGCCGTGGCGCGCCGCGTACGTGCAGCCGTCGCGCCGCCCGAAGGACGGCCGCTACGGCGAGAACCCGAACCGCCTGCAGCACTACTACCAGTACCAGGTCGTGCTCAAGCCGGCGCCGGAAAACATCCTCGACCTGTACCTCGGCTCGCTCGAGGCGCTCGGCTTCGACCTGCAGCAGAACGACGTGCGCTTCGTCGAGGACGACTGGGAAAACCCGACGCTCGGCGCGTGGGGCCTCGGCTGGGAAGTGTGGCTGAACGGGATGGAAGTCACGCAGTTCACGTATTTCCAGCAGGTCGGCGGCCTCGACTGCAAGCCGGTGCTCGGCGAGATCACGTACGGCCTCGAGCGCCTCGCGATGTACCTGCAGAAGGTCGAGAACGTGTACGACCTCGTGTGGACCGAGTGGGAAGAGCAAGGCCCGAACGGCCCCGAGCTGCGCCGCCTGTCGTACGGCGACGTCTACCACCAGAACGAGGTCGAGCAGTCGACCTACAACTTCGAGCACGCGAACGTCGACCTGCTGTTCACGTTCTTCAACAGCTACGAAGCGGAAGCGAAGAAGATGATCGACGCGCAGCTCGCGCTGCCCGCGTACGAGCTCGTGCTCAAGGCCGGCCACACGTTCAACCTGCTGGACGCGCGCGGCGCGATCTCGGTCACCGAACGCGCGGCGTACATCGGCCGCATCCGCGCGCTGTCGCGTCTCGTCGCACAGGCCTACTACGACTCGCGCGAGAAGCTCGGCTTCCCGATGCTCGGCAACCCGCCGGGCGTGCCGGGCCTCACCACCGACGCCCAGGACGCCGCCCAGCCGGCATGGGCGCCGCCGCTCAAGGTCGAACGCAAGATCGATCAGGACTGACGAGACGAGATTCAATCCAGACATGACGCACAATCATCCCGCCCCCCTGCTCGTCGAACTGCTGACTGAAGAGCTGCCGCCGAAGGCCCTCGCGCGCCTCGGCGACGCATTCGCCGAAGGCCTCGCGCAACGCCTCGCCGCACGCGACCTCGTCGATGGCGAACTCGTGTTCGAACGCTACGCCACGCCGCGCCGCCTCGCCGTCGTCGTGCAGAACGTGCGCGCCGTCGCGCCTGAAAAGCAGGTCCGCGAAAAGGTCCTGCCCGTGTCGGTCGCGCTCGACGCCGAAGGCAAGCCGACCGCCCCGCTCGCGAAGAAGCTCGCGGCGCTCGGCCACCCGAACCTGTCGATCGCCGATCTCGAGCGCGCGCAGGACGGCAAGGCCGAAGCGTTCTTCATCAACTATTCGGCAGCCGGCGCGACGCTCGCCGACGGCCTGCAGGCCGCGCTCGACGAAACGCTCGAGAAGCTGCCGATCCCGAAGGTGATGACCTACCAGCGCCCGGACGGCTCCGACGTGAAGTTCGTGCGCCCGGTGCATCGCCTGACGGTGCTGCACGACGACCGCATCGTGCCCGTCACCGCATTCGGCGTCGACGCCGGCGACACGACGCTCGGCCACCGCTTCCTGTCCGACGGCCTCGTCGCGATCCAGCATGCACGCGCGTACGCCGACACGCTGCGCGACAAGGGCCGCGTGATCGCGCACTTCGCCGATCGCCGCGAAACGATCCGCACGCAGCTGAACGAACACGCGAACGGCGATACCGTCGTGATGCCCGAAGCGCTGCTCGACGAAGTGACGTCGCTGGTCGAATGGCCGGTCGTCTACCCGTGCCGCTTCGAGGACGAATTCCTGCAGGTTCCGCAGGAATGCCTGATCCTCACGATGCAGACGAACCAGAAGTATTTCGCGCTGACCGACGTCGGCGGCAAGCTGCGCTCGCGCTTCCTGATCGTGTCGAACATCGAGACGAAGACGCCGGGCGAGATCATCGAAGGCAACGAGCGCGTGGTACGCCCGCGCCTCGCCGATGCGAAGTTCTTCTTCGAGCAGGACAAGAAGAAGCCGCTCGCCGACCGCGTGCCGCAGCTCGCGAACGTCGTGTATCACAACAAGCTCGGTTCGGCGCTCGCGCGCGTCGAGCGCCTCGAGGCGCTGGCCGGCGAGATCGCCCCCGCGATCGGCGCCGACGCCGCGCACGCGAAGCGCGCCGCGCGCCTCGCGAAGGCCGACCTGCTGACCGACATGGTCGGCGAGTTCCCGGAACTGCAGGGCACGATGGGCACGTACTACGCGCGCCACGACGGCGAAGCCGACGACGTCGCGCTCGCCTGCGCCGAGCACTACCAGCCGCGTTTCTCCGGCGACGCACTGCCGACCACGCCCGTGTCGACCGCCGTCGCGCTCGCCGACAAGCTCGAGACGATCGTCGGCATCTGGGGGATCGGCCTCGCGCCGACCGGCGAGAAGGATCCGTTCGCGCTGCGCCGCCACGCACTCGGCGTGCTGCGCCTGCTGCTCGAGAAGCAGCTGCCGCTCGATCTCGTGTCGCTGCTGCGCACGGCCCATGCACGCTTCGAAGGCGTGCCGGGCGTCGCCGAATCGACCGACGCGATCCTCGCGTTCTTCATGGATCGCCTGCGCGGCCTGCTGCGCGAGCGCGGCTATTCGGCCGGTGAAATCGATGCGGTGCTGAGCCTGAACCCGACGCGCGTCGACGATCTCGTCGCGCGCCTCGACGCGGTGCGCGAATTCACGCACCTCGCGGAAGCCGAAGCGCTCGCGGCCGCGAACAAGCGGATCTCGAACATCCTGAAGAAGTCGGACGGCAGCGCGAACGGTGCGGTGCAGCCGACGCTGCTCGTCGAGGCCGCCGAGAAGGCGCTGCACGAACAGCTCGCGGCCGTGACGCCGCACGTGCAGTCGCAGCTCGAGGCGCGTGCGTACACGGGCGCGCTGTCGGCGCTCGCCGCGCTGCGCGCACCGGTCGACACGTTCTTCAACGACGTGATGGTCAACGCGGAAGATCCGGCACTGCGCGCGAACCGTCTCGCGCTGCTGTCCGCGCTGCACCAGCAGATGAACTGCGTCGCCGACATCTCGAAGCTCGCCGCATAAGGGCCGCACGATGCCGACCAGCCCCAACCGAAAGCTCGTCGTCCTCGACCGGGACGGCGTGATCAACGTCGATTCGGATGCGTTCATCAAGACGCCCGACGAATGGATCGCGCTGCCCGGCGCCCTCGAGGCGATTGCCCGGCTCAACCACGCGGGGTATCGCGTGGTCGTCGCGACCAACCAGTCCGGCATCGGTCGCGGGCTGTTCGACATGGCCGCGCTCAACGAGATGCACCTGAAGATGCATCGCGCGGCGGCCGCGGTCGGCGCGCGGATCGACGCGGTGTTCTTCTGCCCGCACACGGCCGAGGATCACTGCGACTGCCGCAAGCCGAAACCCGGGATGATGCAGATGATCGCCGAGCGCTTCGAGATCGATCCCGATCACACGCCGGTGGTCGGCGATTCGCTGCGCGACCTGCAGGCCGGCGTCGCGGTCGGCTTCCAGCCGTACCTCGTGCTCACCGGCAAGGGCAAGAAGACGCTCGCCGCCGGCAACCTGCCGCCCGGCACGAAGGTCCACGACGACCTGCGCGCGTTCGCGCTCGATTTCCTTTCACACGAACACGAGTGATGCGGCCGCCGCGCGCATCCTCCCTAACGCCAGACTTACGCCGATGCGCTTCGTCCGCTCCCTGCTGCTGCTGATCTACTTCGTCGTGTACACGGTGCCGTACGCCACCGCGTGCTTCATCGCCTTTCCGTTCATGCGCGCCGACGCGCGCTACTGGATGGCGGCCGGCTGGTGCAAGTCCACGCTGTGGGTCGTGCGCTGGCTGAACGGCATCCGCTACCGGATCGAAGGCTACGAGAACCTGCCCGACGGCCCGGCCGTGCTGCTGTCGAAGCACCAGTCCGCATGGGAAACGCTCGCGTTTCCCGCGCTGATGCCGAAACCGCTCTGCTACGTGTTCAAGCGCGAACTGCTGTACGTGCCGTTCTTCGGCTGGGCGCTCGGGCTGCTGCACATGGTCAACATCAACCGCAAGGAAGGCAAGAACGCGTTCACGTCGGTGATCCGCCAGGGCAAGAAGCGCCTGTCGGAAGGCGCATGGATGATCATGTTCCCGGAAGGCACGCGCACGCCGGTCGGCAAGCAGGGCAAGTACAAGACGGGTGGCGCGCGCTTCGCGATCGAAACCGGCGCACCCGTCGTGCCGATCGCGCACAATGCAGGCCGGGTGTGGCCGCGCAACTCGTTCACGAAATTCCCGGGCGTCGTCACCGTGTCGATCGGCAAGCCGATTCCCAGCGAGGGGCTGACGCCCGATGCATTGAACTCGCAGGTCGAAGCATGGATCGAAGCGGAAATGCGCCGGATCGATCCGGATTCGTATCGCCAGGCGGGCAACGCCGGCACGCGCGATGCCGCGCGTGTCTGACGCCCCCGGGTGGCAGCCGTTGCGTACGACAAAAAGAAGCGAACTGATGAAA
>NZ_LDVA01000190.1:0-9061 GCF_050768715.1 Burkholderia sp. ZZQ-2
CCCGCCGCGACCTGCACGGCCAAGCGGCCGACCGTGCTGTTCAACCGCTGGCAGGAGGACTGGTCGGTGCTCGCGAATCCGTGCGTGCCGCGCGCACCGCTCGACGGCTTGAAATATATCCCGCTCGGCAACGATCCGGCTTCCTATCTGTCGCTCGGCGTGAACCTGCGCGAGCGCCTCGAGACCAACGACGCGCCGCTGTTCGGCATCGGCTCCGCGCAATCGGATACGTACCTGATCCAGCGTGTCGAGGTGCATGCCGACGCGCATCTCGGCCAGCACTGGCAGTTCTTCGTGCAGCTGCAGGACGACCGCGCATTCGGCAAGAACACGATCTCGCCGGTCGACAGGAACCCGCTCGATCTCGAGCAGGCGTTCGCGACCTACACGGGCGCGCTCGGCGGCGGGACGTTCAAGTTCCGCGTCGGCCGGCAGGAGATGGCGTTCGACCTGCAGCGCTTCATCGCCGCGCGCGACGGCCCGAACGTGCGGCTGGCGTTCGATGCGGTGTGGGCCGACTACGAGTACCGGAAGTGGCGCTTCATCGCGTATGCGACGCAGCCGGTGCAGAACCGCACCGTGTCCGCGTTCGACGACGTGTCGAACCGCGACCTCACGTTCAGCGGCGTGCGCTTCGAGCGGCAGTCGGTCGGGCCCGGCGACCTGTCGGGCTACTGGTCGCGCTACAACCGCAGCAGCGCGCGCTTTCTCGATGCGAGCGGCGCGGAGCGCCGTGACGTGTGGGACCTGCGTTACACCGGCACGCACGGCCGCTTCGACTGGGATCTCGAAACGATGCTGCAGACGGGCACGGTCGGCAGCAGCACGATCCGCGCGTGGGCGGTCGGCTCGATCGCCGGCTACCGGCTCGACGCGCCGTGGTCGCCGCGCATCGCGCTGCAGGTCGATGCGGCGTCGGGCGACCGGCATCCGCACGACGGCCGTGTCGAGACCTTCAATCCGCTGTTTCCGAACGGCTATTACTTCACGCTGGCCGGCTTCACCGGGTATTCGAACTTGATCCACGTGAAGCCGTCGGTGACGCTCAAGCCGTCGCCGAACCTGTCGCTGCTCGGTGCGCTCGGTTTCCAGTGGCGCGAGACGACCGGCGACGCGGTCTACCAGCAGGGCAACGCGGTGGTACCGGGCACGGCAGGCAAGGGCGGGTCGTGGACGGGGATGTACGTGCAGCTGCGTGCCGACTGGACGATCGCCGCGAACCTGATCGGTGCGGTCGAGGCCGTGCATTTCCAGGTCGGCGATGCGATCCGCGAGGCAGGCGGGCACAATGCCGACTATGTCGGGGTCGAGCTGAAGTACGGCTGGTGACGCGCGCGCACCGATGAAAAAAGGGCGGCCGGGAGGCCGCCCTTCGTGCGTTCGGGCCGGCGATGACACCGGCCCGCCTGTCGCGATGCCGTTACAGGTTCGGCGACAGTTGCAGCGCGTTCGTCAGGTCGCCCATCGGCTGCCCGCCGTTGGCCTTCAGCGCGTCGTCGCGCTGTTGCAGGCCGGCGAGGCGCGGCAGCGAGAAGCGGCGCGTGATGAAGCGCAGGATCGACGCGGTGTCGTACTGCGTGTGGTCGACGAAACCCTTCTTCGAGAACGGCGACACGATCAGCGCCGGAATGCGCGTGCCCGGGCCCCAGCGGTCGCCCTTCGGCGGCGACACGTGATCCCAGAAGCCGCCGTTTTCGTCGTACGTGACGACCACGACCATGTTCTTCCACTGCGGGCTCGCCTGCAGGTGCGCGAGCACGTTCGCGATGTGCTGGTCGCCGCTCGCGACGTCCGTGTAACCCGGGTGCTCGTTCAGGTTGCCCTGCGGCTTGTAGAACGCGACCTGCGGCAGCGTGCCCGCGTCGATCGCCTTGATGAACTCGCTGCCGTCGGTGCCGCCGTCGAGCAAGTGCTGCGCGCGGCTCGTGCTGCCCGGTGCCTGGTTCGCGTAGTAGTTGAACGGCTGGTGGTGCGGCTGGAAGTTCGGCGCCGTCATGTTCGGGCCGTAGATCACGTTCGCCGTGCCGCTTTGCGCGGCCTGCAGTGCCTGGTTCCACGCACCGCCGTACCACGCCCACGACACGCCCGCGTTGGTCAGCAGGTCGCCGATGTTCTGTTGCGACTGCGGCGGCAGCGTCGTCGCGGCCGACGGGTCGGCGAGGTTCGGATCGCCGCCCGACGCCGCCTTGTTGCCGCTCGGCTGGTACGGCGGCTGCATCGTGTTGATCGCGTAGAAGTCCGGCGTCAGGTTGCCCGAGTTCACGAACTTCGGCGCGCCGTCGAGCGCGGAAGCGGGCGAGTTGCTCGCGAGCTGCAGCGACTTGCCGTCGGCGGCGACGGCCGAGATCGAACCGGCGGCCGGGCTCTTGTCCGCGTTCGCGTAGAACGGCGCGCACGCGCAGATCAGGTACTGGTGGTTCAGGAACGAGCCGCCGAACGCGCCCATGAAGAAGTTGTCGGCCAGCGTGAACTGCTGCGCGATCTTCCACAGCGGCAGCTTCGTCGCGTCGGGCGTGTAGTGGCCCATCACGAGGCCGCCCGAGTCGGCCCATGCGGCGAACATGTCGTTCTTGCCGCCGTTGATCTGCATCTGGTTCTCGTAGAAGCGGTGATACAGGTCGCGCGTCGTCACGCTCATCGGCGTGTTGAAGCCGTTCGGGTCGTCGATCGCGAACGGCGCGTTCGGCAGGTTCGCCGTCATCGCCTCGGTCACGGCCGGCGTCACGCCCTTCGCGGTCAGGCCGCCCCAGGCCTTCGGCAGCGTCGCGAGCGGCTGGCCGTTGCGGTCCTTCTGCTGCGCGCTGGCCGCGGTCACGTTCTGCAGGCCGTTCGCGCCGGGGAAATTGCCGTACAGGTTGTCGAAGCTGCGGTTTTCCGCGTAGATCACGACGACGTTCTTGACCGTCGACAGGCCCTGCTGCTGCACGTCGTCGCCGCCGCAGGCGGTGAGGGCGGCAGCCGCGGCAACGGCGATCGGTGTAAAGCGAATCCAGGCGTGGTTTTTCATCCGTTGTACTCTCTATCTCTCTCTTGTCGCGTGGGGAACCGGCGCACTCGTGCACCGCCGGTTCGCGAGGTGACCGTGGCATGTCCGGCTGCACGCATTTTGAGGGTGCGATTTGACAGGCGGGTGTAGGCGTCCTTTCGATTGGCTGTCGACGAGTCGTCATGCAACGGTCATGCGGCTGACATAAACTCCGGCCGCTCCTGAACCTACTTTCCGACGAATCGATGAAGCCTCGCCAACCGACAGCCGGCGCGTTCGCGCGTTCGTGGCTGCATCTCGCCGGCGCATTCGCGCTGGCCGCCACGCTCGTCACCGTTGCCGGCTGTGACGGACAGCCCGGTGCCGGTGCGCCGTCCGCACAGGCCGCGAGTGCGCCGGGCGGCGCGCAACCCGTTGCGTCCGCAACGGTTGCCGCGAGCGGCGCCGTGGTCGCGACGAACCAGCCGCAGACGCGGGCACAAGTTTACGAAGGCGTGCGCCGGATGACGGCGCTCGGCAAGCAACTTTTCTTCGACCCTACGCTGTCAGGTTCCGGCAAGCTCGCGTGCGCGTCGTGCCACAGCCCCGATCACGCATTCGGGCCGCCCAATGCGCTGGACGTGCAGTTCGGCGGCGACGACATGAAGCATCCGGGCTTTCGTGCGGTGCCGTCGCTCAAGTACCTGCAGGGCGTGCCGCAGTTCACCGAGCACTTCCACGATTCCGACGACGAAGGCGACGAGAGCGTCGATGCGGGCCCGACGGGCGGCCTCACGTGGGACGGCCGCGTCGACACGGGCGCCGAGCAGGCGCGCATTCCGCTCACGTCGCCGTTCGAGATGAACAGCTCGCCGGCGAAGGTCGCGCAGGCCGTGAAGGCCGCGCCGTACGCGGAGGAGTTCCGCGCGGTGTTCGGCGTGAAGGTGCTCGACGACGACGCGGCCACGTTCAAGGCCGTGCTGCGCGCGCTCGAGACGTTCGAGCAGACGCCCGAGCTGTTCTCGCCGTACACGAGCAAGTACGACGCGTATCTCGCGGGCCATGCGCAGCTCACGCCGGCCGAAATGCGCGGCCTGCAGCTGTTCAACGACGAGAAGAAGGGCAACTGCGCGAGCTGCCACATCAGCCAGCGCGCACTCGACGGCACGCCGCCGCAGTTCAGCGATTTCGGGCTGATCGCGATCGCGGTGCCGCGCAATCGCGCGCTGCCCGTCAATCGCGACCCGCGCTTTCACGACCTCGGCGCGTGCGGCCCCGAGCGTACCGACCTGAAGGGCCGCGACGAATTCTGCGGGCTGTTCCGCACGCCGTCGCTGCGCAACGTCGCGCTGCGCAAGACGTTCTTCCACAACGGCGTCTATCACACGCTCGAGGACGTGATGCGCTTCTACGTCGAGCGCGACATTCATCCGGAGAAGTTCTATCCGGTCGTGCACGGCAAGGTGCAGATCTATGACGACCTGCCGAAACGCTACTGGCCGAACATCAACCGCGAGGCGCCGTTCGACCGCAAGCGCGGCGAGCAGCCGGCGCTGAACGCGGCCGAGATCAAGGACGTGATCACCTTCCTCGGCACGTTGACTGACGGATATCAGCAAGCGGCCGCGCCGGCCGGCCACTAGAAGGCGGTGCAGGCGGCACGCATGCTATCCTCGCTCGCTGACAGGCGCAGTGTGCGTGCCAGTTCGCCGGCATGCGCGGTGCGCCGTTCGATCGAACATCCAAGGAGAACAACATGTCGATGCGTGCATCCCTTTCCGTCGTCACGCGCGTGCTGGCCGGCGCCGCGTGCGCAGCCGCGATGCTGCCCGCCCATGCGCAGAACAACCTGAACTTCCTGAACGACACGCCGCTCAGCTACTTCAGCAAGGCCGACCGCGCGTCGCTCGCGAAGGCCGCCGCGCAGGTGCGCGACGAAGGCAAGGACGGCGAGACCACGACGTGGCAGAGCAGCGGCCGCGGCACGCAGATCGATGCGAAGCTCACGCCGACCACGACCGAGACGGACGGCAAGACCTGCCGCCAAATCGCCACCGAAATCACCGCGAAGGGCCAGACGATGACGCTCAAGCCCGTCTATTGCAAGACCGACGCGGGCAAGTGGCAGTTGCAGAAGCGCTGAGCACGCGCGTGATGAAGCGGGGCGACGCGCCGCGCACGGTGTCGTGCGGCGTCGTGATCCTCGATGCGGCCGGCCGCGTGTTCCTCGCGCACGCGACGGACACCACGCACTGGGACATCCCGAAGGGGCAGGGCGAGCCGGGCGAATCGCCGGCCGATGCCGCGCTGCGCGAACTGCTCGAGGAAACCGGCATCGCGCTGGCGCCGGCCCGGTTGCTCGATCTCGGCCGCTTTGCGTACCGGCACGACAAGGATCTGCACCTGTTCGCGGTGCAGGTGGCCGAAGGCGAGATCGATCCCGCGCAGTGCACGTGCACGTCGCTGTTTCCGAGCCGCCGCGACGGCTCGATGATTCCCGAGATGGATGCGTATCGCTGGACCGTGCCGGCCGACATCGACGCGTATGCGAGCCGTAGCCTCGCGCGGCTGTTTCGCACGAAGCTGTCGCTGGTGGATCTGCATCGGCGGTTGACGGGCGCGTAACCCCGGCATGCAATAAAAAACCGGCGCAAGCCGGTTTTTTCATGGTTCGTCCGATTCGCCGCCGGCGAGTCAGGTCAGCCATCGATCGGTATCGCGATGCTGGTCGAGGCCGATCGCTTCGAATTCGTCGAACGCGTCGCCGCTGGCGACGCCGAGTTCGCGAAGCGCTTCGTTGATCGCATGGTCCGACACGACGAGCGGGCCGCTCGCGCGGCCATCCGCGAAGCGCGCATGCGCCTGGGTGCCGCTGCCGCCGAAGAATTCGGCTTCGACATAAGCCAGTGCAGCCTGAGCACTCAACTGTTCACACAGCGACAGAAGTGCCGGCGGCAGCACCGTGTCGTCCCCGTCGGTCAACGGGCAGAACGGGATGGCGTGAGCGTCCCGGAACGCGGTGTCGAGCGGGATCATGTCGATGTCGCCGCGCAGACGGACGACGCGCAGCCCGCGCGGCAGCGGCGCGGACGCAAATGCGCCGGATCTGGCGACGATGGCCTGCAGCGAATAGGGCATGACGACGGTTCCTGGCGTGGCATTCGGGGCAGGCTGCCCCGGCGAGCGGCCGGTCGGGCTGCGCATCGGCGCAGCCGTTGTCCGCGCATGACGAACGGCTCAGGCGCGGGCGACCGGCGCCGCGCCTGTCCGATCCGTCAGGCCGGCTTGCCCCAGCTGTCGCGCAGCCCGACGATCCGGTTGAACACGGGCTTGCCCGGCTTCGAATCGACACGATCGGCCACGAAGTAGCCGTGACGCTCGAACTGCACGCGCGTTTCCGGCGCGATGTCGCTGTTGCCCGGCTCGACGTATGCCTGGACGATCTTCTTCGAATCCGGATTCAGCGCCTCGAGGAAGTTCGCGCCGCCCGCGTCCGGATGCGGCTCCTTGAACAGGCGGTCGTAGATCCGCACTTCGGCCGGCTGCGCATGCTTCGCGCTGACCCAGTGGATGTTGCCCTTGACCTTGTAGTTGTTCGCGCCTTCGGTGCCCGACTTGCTGTCCGGGAAGTAGTTGCAGTGCACGGCCGTCACGTTGCCGTCGGCGTCCTTGTCGAAGCCCGTGCACTCGATCACGTAGCCGTAGCGCAGGCGCACCTTGTTGCCCGGGAACAGGCGGAAATAGCCCTTCGGCGGGTTCTCGACGAAATCCTCGCGCTCGATCCACAGCTCGCGCGAGATCGGGAACGTGCGCACGCCGCGATCCGGATGGTGCGGATGCACGGGCGCCGTGCACGCTTCCTCGAGGTCTTCCGGGTAGTTGTCGATCACGAGCTTCAGCGGATCGAGCACGGCGACCGTGCGCGCTGCCTTGTCGTCGAGGTCGTCGCGCAGCGCGCCTTCGAAGATGCTCATGTCGATCCACGAATCGATCTTCGTCACGCCGATCCGCTCGCAGAACAGGTGGATGCTCTCCGGCGTGAAGCCGCGGCGGCGCACGCCGACGATCGTCGGCATCCGGGGGTCGTCCCAGCCGTCGACGTGGCCTTCGGTGACGAGCTGCAGCAGCTTGCGCTTGCTGGTGATCGCGTACGTGAGGTTCAGCCGCGAGAATTCGATCTGTTGCGGCAGCGGGCGCGTGAACATGCCGGCTTCCGCGAGTTCGTTCAGCACCCAGTCGTACAGCGGGCGGTGATCCTCGAATTCGAGCGTGCACAGCGAATGCGTGATGCCTTCGAGCGCATCCGAGATGCAGTGCGTGTAGTCGTACATCGGGTACACGCACCACGCGTCGCCGGTGCGGTAGTGGTGCGCGTAGCGGATCCGGTAGATCACCGGGTCGCGCATGTTCATGTTCGGCGAAGCCATGTCGATCTTCGCGCGCAGCACGTGCTCGCCTTCCTTGAACTCGCCGGCCTTCATGCGGCGGAACAGGTCGAGGTTTTCTTCCGGCGTGCGGTCGCGGAACGGCGACGGCTTGCCGCCTTCGGTCAGCGAGCCGCGGTTCGCGCGCATCTCTTCCGCGCTCTGGCTGTCGACGTACGCCTTGCCGCGCTGGATCAGCAGCTCGGCGAATTCGTACAGCTTGTCGTAGTAGTCGCTCGCGAAGTACTGGTGATCGACCGCGTCCTTGCGCCAGTCGAAGCCGAGCCAGCGCACCGCGTCGACGATCGAGTCGACGTACTCGACGCTTTCCTTTTCCGGGTTCGTATCGTCGAAGCGCAGGTGGCACACGCCGCCGTAGTCGCGTGCGACGCTGAAGTTCAGGCAGATGCTCTTGGCATGGCCGATGTGCAGGTAGCCGTTCGGCTCGGGCGGGAAGCGTGTTTCGACGCGGCCGCCCCATTTGCCGGTGCGGTTGTCGTCGTCGATGATGTTGCGGATGAAATTGGAAGCCGCGGGGGCGTCGTTGCGTTCGGTGCTCATGCGGATGGCGTCAGGTTGTGTCGGCGCGTCGCGCCGGTTTAATCCCGTGATTCTACCTGACCGGGGTCCGTCCCGCGCGGCTGGCGGCGCGGCAGGCGCGGGTTTCGACGGATTATCTCGATATTGTGTCGGCTGTAACACGACGTAAATCGGATTGCCCGGGCCGTTTGGCGTTGCCTATGATGGCTTCACCGATTCGATACCGCCGTTCGCATAACCGCGCGGCGAGAGGACACCAACAATCATGATGAAGAAGACCACGTTTATCGTTCGTACCGCCGTGATCGTCGCGGCCCTGTCGCAACTCGGCGCGTGCGCCATGACGCATACGCAGCGCAATGCCGGCATCGGCGCGGCCGCAGGCGGCGCGCTCGGTTACCTGGTGACGGGCGGCCCGCTCGGCACGGTCGCCGGCGCCGCGGCGGGCGGTATCGTCGGCGCGAACGTGCGCTGATCGATGACATGACGCGAGCCGCGTGCAACGCGGCTCGTCGTCCGGTCGCGACGCCGTCCCGCACGCGTCCCGGCCCCTTGCACATCCTTCCGGTTTCAGACAGGCAGCATCAGGGAGGAACGGGTGTGCGACACTGCGTCGACGCCATATAACGATTTCACCCGTCGACGCACTTTCCATGAGTTCATTTCCCGTTCTCGTCCTGCCGGGTTACGCCAATTCGGGCCCGCTTCACTGGCAGAGCCGCTGGGAGCGTGCCGATGCACGTTTCTCGCGCGTCGCGATGCCCGACTGGGACCGTGCGTTCCGCAACGGCTGGTGTCTCGCGCTCGATCGCGCGGTCGAAGCCGCGCCCGGGCCGGTGCTGATCGCCGGCCACAGTCTCGGCACGCTCACCACCGCGTGGTGGGCGACCCGCTATGCGCGCCCGGCCGCGCTCGCGAAGGTGCGCGGCGCGCTGCTCGTCGCGCTGCCCGACCCGGGCGGTCCCGCGTTTCCGGCCGATGCGCACGGCTTCGGGCCCGTGCCGCTCGAACGGCTGCCGTTTCCGACCTGCGTCGTCGCCAGCAGCGACGATCCCTATGGCTCGCTTGCGTTCGCGCGCGGTTGCGCGAACGCATGGGGCAGCGCTTTCCACGATATCGGCCCGCGTGGCCA